>WGCP01000308.1 GCA_015493715.1 Desulfobulbaceae bacterium | reverse complement strand
TTGCCGCAAGCTATGCCATAATTCCTCCATAATGGCAAATTTCATCCTTCAGTAAACAATGCAGATAAAAATTTCCCGCTACTTTCTTCGACTGCTCACCGTCACAGTGCTGCTGGCCGTCACCCTGATCGGTTCTCTGTGGTTTTGGGACACCTATCAGGTCTACCGTCGGGATATCGATGAGATACGTACGTCTTCCATCCGGCAACAGCGACGAGAGCTGAAACAACAGGTGGCATTTGCCCTGAAATACATCTCCTTTATGCAGCATAAAAGCCCTAAGAATATACCTCTAAAGGAAAAGGAGCGGATTAAGTCTGAAATTCTCAACTGGCTCCAACACTATCGATGGGATAAAAATAATCGTAATTATATCTTTATCGGTAACTATGACGGAGTCCTGCTGGCGGGTCCGCCGGAAGTGATCGGGAAAAACATGCTGGGTGTCACCGATATTCATGGTGTTCATATTGTTCGAGAATTCATTCGACTGGCCCAAAACGGCGGCGGATATCTTCAGTATGTCATGCCGAAATTCAAAAACATCCGACCAATGACGAAAATCTCCTATATCGGCTCTGTACCCGAATACCATTGGTTTATCGGTACCGGCCGTTATATAGATGATATCAAAGCTGTAATTGCCGCCCGAAAGCAACAACTAAAAAAAGAATTCATCTCTCATATTCTCCAAATCTGTCTACTTTTCCTGCTCCTTTCCACCTTAATCCTGATAATTATTTTCATCGTTTCGCGCAGGGTACGGAGTAACCTGGAACCGTTTGTCTCGTTTTTCCACCAGGCATCGTCAAATTTTGTCCAGATACAAGAAGACAAACTCAATTTTGACGAATTCCGACTCCTGGCCGGGGATGCCAATGCCATGCTCCGGGAACGGGATAAAATCCAAAGAATACTCCGCCGTCAGGAAAACCTGCTCAACGCACTGACAAGGGCCGGACATCAACTACTCTCGGGAGCCGATCCTGAGCATGCAGTCACGGGAGCCTTGGCTATCCTGGGTAAAGCATGCTCAGCGGAACGGGTCTATCTATTTGAAATTGAGGAAGAGAAAGGATCGGGCAAAACGGTAAAACTGCGTTATGAATGGACGGACAATGTCAGCAGCCGGCTGGACGATCCGCGCTTCCAGCATATCTCACAAACGTTGTTAAAAAGTCGATGGGCCGCAAAACTTCGACAAGGCCATGCCGTCCAGGGCAGTGTAGATGATTTTTCTGGAGAGGTGGCTGACCTCTCCCGAGAATATGGGGTAAAAACCATCCTGTTACTGCCTGTCATCTACCGGGGACGATTCTGGGGCGTACTGGGCTGCGATACCTGCAAGGAACCGGTTCATTGGCCAAGTAACAGTATCCAATCTCTGCAAAGCTTTGCATCTACCCTCTGCACGGCCATCATGCAGCGGCGAAGCGAACAGGAGGCCACCCGAATACGGGATCAATGGGTAACCACCTTTAATTCCATCAAAGACGCCATTTTTCTTCTCGACACCGACAATCGTATCGTCAATGCCAATGCCGAGGCCCTCCGTATTGCAGGTGTTAACGACCTTGCTGAAATTCAGGGAAAAAACCTTCCCAATATCCTCCATGGCAAAGGAACGAGATTCAAGGCCTGCCTTGCCGAGCTCACCCTTGAGCAGGGGATTCCTTTAAGTGATGAGGTTCACTCCTCCAAACTTGATAAATTCTTTTTTTCCTCCTCTTTCCCCGTCTACCACCAGGAGGGAAAACTCGCAGGTGTGATCTATATCGCCCGTGATGTAACCCGGGAAAAAAACATGGAGCAACAGCTCATTCAGGCCAGAAAAATGGAGGCATTAGGCACTCTTGCCGGCGGCATTGCCCATGACTTCAACAATATCCTGGCCGCAATCATGGGTTTTTCCGAACTTGCCCTTGTCAAGCTCCAGCATAAAGAAACCGTTGGCCTTGACGACGATATAAACCAAATTCTACGGGCGGGAAAAAGGGCCAAAGAACTGATTGCCCAGTTGCTTGCTTTCAGTCGTAACCAAGAGAGCCGAAAAGCCATTATCAAAGGAGAACCGATTTTAGAAGAAACCATTCACATGCTCGGGGCCTTTGTTCCTGCAAACATCCAGGTGGTCACACAACTCTCTCCGGAAACCCGAACCATCTTCGCCGATCCAACGGCCCTGCATCAGGTGTTTATGAATCTTGGTTCAAATGGTGCCCAGGCCATGAAAGATAAGGGAGGGCGACTCCTCATCACGCTTGAAGAAACCACTCTCAGCCGGGAGCAGCAACAACGCATTTCCGATCCGGCCGCATCTTACCTGCATATCGTCTTCAGTGACCAGGGGGGCGGCGTCGATCCCCGCATTGTCGACAAGATCTATGATCCTTTTTTCACAACCAAGGAGGTGGGTGAGGGAACAGGCATGGGCCTGGCAGCCGTGCACGGCATTATTGAAGATCATGACGGTTTTATGGAACTGGAAAACAAACCGGGTGTAGGAGCCACGTTTCACGCATACCTCCCCCAAACCACAAAAACGGACACGCAACAAATTGCATCGGTTTTAGATCAACAAAACCCGGCCACCCGGACCTTCAAGCTGGTCCTGATTGTCGATGACGAGGCGATGCTGCTTGCCATGTACAAAGACATGTTTTCTCTGCTGGGTTGTGACACTCTGACCACGCCCGATCCAAACAATGCCCTTGAACTGTTGAAAAATAATCCGGAAATCGACCTATTGTGTACCGACTACGACATGCCGAAGATGAACGGCCTTGAACTGGCCAGGCAATGCCACATTCTACGACAGGATCTCCCCATTTTGCTCAACTCAGGTCTGAACGTTGATATTGACGAAAAGACTTTACAAAATGCAGGAATAAAAAATATTCTTACCAAACCCGTTGCTTTGCAGGAACTCCAGAAAACCCTTCTCCTCCTGACGGAACGGAAAAAATATTTTTTTTACCACAAAACCGGTAGGCGAAGGAACGGGCCTTGGCCTGTCGGTTTCCTATTTTATCATCACCTCCCACCATAACGGCAGTATCAGTGTAGACTCCACGCCAGGCAAAGGAACCACCTTTACCATCACTCTGCCGGTCGGTAAAAACGAAGAAAAGGCCGCCTGAAACCCTGGTTATCCCTTTCCACCATAACCGCCGCCACCGGGGGTCAGGATACGAATGCGGTCACCGAGGCGGGCTGATATTTCGTTTTTACCACCCAGATTGAGAACCCGACCCTCTCTGGTGAAAAAAAGATTTGCTCCCCGTTTACCGGGTTCTCCACCGGCAAGACCATAGGGGGCAAAAACACGGCGCTCTGAGAGAACGGCCACCTGCAGAGGTGCAAGAAACTCCACTTCTCTGACCAGGCCGTCGCCGCCGTTATACCTGCCCCGGCCCCCGGATCCTCTGCGGATGGAAAATTCCCGCAGGAGCACGGGATAGCGTCGCTCCAGGATTTCCGGATCGGTGATCCGGGTATTGGTCATGTGGGTATGAACACCGGACTGGCCATGCCAGCCCGGACCGGACCCGGCGCCACCGCCGATAGTTTCATAGTAACCAAACCGTTCATTGCCGAAGGTGAAGTTGTTCATACAGCCCTGGGAAGCGGCCGCAACGCCGAAGGCCTTCAGGATCACATCGACCACCCGCTGCGAGGTCAACACATTGCCGCCGACCACGGCTGCGGCAGGCGAGGGATCAAGCAGGCATCCCCTGGGGATATGCAGACGGATGGGCAGAAGACAACCGTAATTAAGCGGAATGTCCTTTTCCACCAGGCAACGTAGGCAGTACAGGATAGCCGATTGGGTCACAGCCCGAGGCGCATTCAGATTGCCCCATATTTCCGGGCCGGTGCCGCTGAAATCAAAGACGGCGCTCCCATCCCGGCGGTCAATGGTAATTGCCAGCACAATCGGGCTGCCGTCATCAAGGCTGTCCCCGGCAACAAGACGTCCCTCTTTCGAAAGCTCGGTCGTTTTGGCCAACCCTTTCAGACTTTCCCGCACAGCGGCCTCAGCGGCATCCTGCACATGGTCCATATAGGCCTGAACCACCGGCAGGCCATACATCTCCACCATCTCAAGGATCAACTCGATCCCCTTGTGGTTGGCCGCCACCTGGGCCTTGAGATCGGAAATATTGTCGGGAAGCCGCCGGGTGCCGCTGATCCGTTGTTTGCCGTCAACGCTCCCCAATAGCAGCAGATCAGCAATTCCCTGTTCCTGGAAAACACCGTTCTCGACAAGCTTAAAGGAGAGAATGGCCGCACCTTCCTCAATAAGCCGATGAGAATGGGGCGGCATGGAACCGGGAGAGATACCGCCGACATCACCATGATGGCCGCGGCTTGCCACCCAGAAGATAATCTTTCCGTCCGCAAACACCGGCGTCATTACCGTAATATCGGGAAGATGAGAACCACCAGCCGCCGGATGATTGGACAGCAGCACATCACCCGGCCCAATATCCGGGCAGCGGCGGATCTGCTCGCGGACCGCCTCGCTCATGGCGCCGAGATGCACCGGCACATGGGGGGCATTGGCCACCAGATTGCCGGAAGGGTCAAACAGGGCGCAGGAAAAATCAAGCCGCTCCTTGATATTGGTGGAGATGGCTGTTTTCTGCAGCATCCGGCCCATCTGTTCGGCAATGGACATGAAGAGATTGGAAAAAATCGCCAACTGGACGGGATTGACCGCTGTTCCCATGCGCCGGTCCCTGCTCCGGCCAACACTGATCTCCACATCGCCATACTCGGTGATCAGGGCCGTACAATCGGGCTCGACCACAATGGTTGCCGTCTGCTGGATGATGATGGCCGGACCCGCCAGCCGATGCCCAGCCGCCAGCTTTTCCATCAGATACAGGCCCGTGTCCCGGTAGCCGCCCCGAAAATAGCAGGAAACCACCCCTTCCTTTTCCGGCTCCCCGTCGGCACGGGAAATTTTATGCCGGGCAAGACCGCTCCCCCTGCCGACGGCGCGAACGCGATAATCATCAACAAGTATCTCCCGTTCATCCAGGACAAAGCCAAACTCCCGCCGATAACGGGCCGCAAAGGACTCGGCAAAACCGTATTCATCCGACTGTTCGATCATCAGGGCGGTATC
>WGCP01000307.1 GCA_015493715.1 Desulfobulbaceae bacterium | reverse complement strand
GCACCATTACAATGCGCATGATCGGTGCTTTGTCAAGGGGTATCCGTTATGAATCTTTGCCGCTGGAAACAACGACCTGCGCGTGACGCAGAACCCGATCCTTGAAGCGATATCCCTTGGCGAATTCACGCAGTACGTGGTTCGCAGGAACTTCGTTATCGGCCTCCATAGTCAGAGCGTCCATTTCGTCGGGATTAAACTCTTTGCCGACCGATTCAATAGGCGTAACGTCAAACTTCTCCAGGACGGACAACAGACCCTTATAGGTCAGTTCAATTCCTTCAAGCATTGACGCAAGCTTAGTGTCGGCATCTTCAGCTTCCGTTTTGGCCTGTTCCAGAGCCCTTTCCAGATTGTCGACGGTGGGGAGCAACTCCCGCAGGATGTTTTCTCCTGCGTACTTGACCATCCTTTCTTTCTCCCGCTCCATGCGTTTTTTGTAATTCTCGGCATCGGCGGCAATGCGGAGCATGCGCTCTTTTGTTTGCTCAAGTTCCGTCTGCAGGTCGGCTGCTTCCTCGGTGTTGCCGTCATTTTGATCGGAAATTTCATCAACAGCACCCAGGTCCTCCGGAATTTCCAGCTCTTCGTTTCTGTTCTTTCCTTCCTGTCCCCTTCTTTTATCTCCCACTTGTTCACTCCTGTTCTTTATTAATCGGTATTATTTATGAATGATTATCTTGTCCTTCCGGCTCCTGCTGCCAATGGGTCGTGCAGATGGACTATTATGTCCGCAATAATTGAATAGTTGTGACCCGGACAAATCTGGTCGGAACAATAAGTATGGGAAAATCCCGTGTCAAGAGGGGAAAAAGACGCAATTTACATGAAAAACGGGAAAAATAGCCTGCGTCGGTATGTCCTTCGGCGCAGGCTTTATGACAAAAGGATCAGGAGTTGAGGTACCTGTCGATTGCAGTAGAGATAGTGGTAAAGATTTTAATAAATTCCGCTTCGTCACGTTCAAGCAGGGTGATGCGAAATCCCTGCAGGGAGGTGGCAAAGGAAGACAACGGCACAACACAAACTCCGGTGGAGGCCAGTAAATAATAGACAAAGCGTTTGTCCAGAGAGACATCCGGCCCGGACACCATTGCTTCAACGGTTTTTCGGACTTCATTATTTCCGATGGGCAGGGTCTGGGAATGGGTGAGCAGGCCGTCGGTGAAGGCAACGCTCATATAAAATGCGCCGTTGGTCCGGTTGACAAGAATTCCCTTGGTTTCTTTGAGGATATCATAGGCGATATTGGAGTATCTCTCATAGCGTCGGATGCGTTCGTCCAGATACTCCTGGTAGCCGGGGTGGCTTTTGATCCTGGGTAAGACGACCTGGGGCAAGGTGGTGGAGCAGACCTCCAACATCTTGGCGTTGAGGATTGATTTGACATAGGTTTCGAACATCGGGTCACGGTGGCCGTTATAGACCTCTATCCAGCCGCAGCGTCCGCCCGGCCAGGGCATCTCCTTGGAGGTTCCCCGCATGCAGAGCGCAGGTACCTTGTCACTGATGATCGTGCACAGCGGTGCGGCCACGGTTCCGTTGTAAGTGATGTTTTGATAGACCTCGTCGCAGATGATAAAAAGGTCGTTTTTTTCGCAGATTTCAACAATAGCCCGAATGACTTCGGCCGGATACACGGCCCCGGTCGGGTTGTCCGGGTTTATGATCAGGATGCCGGCAACCGCCGGATTATACTTGATATGATTTTCAATATCTTCCAGGTCCGGATACCAGAGGTTGTTGGGGTTGAGAATATAGGTAATGGGCTGATCCCCGGCATGGGCTGCTTCCGCTGAAGAATGAGTGGTATAGCTCGGGGTTGGTACAATAACCCTGGCCGTGCGCCTGAGGAATCCGAAAACCTTGGAGATGGCATCGCCCAGGCCGTTGAAGAAGATGATGTCCTCGGCATCAATCCGGACGCCGCCCATGGCGTTGGTATCGGCGGCGAGATACTCGCGGGTTTCCAGGATGCCTTTGGTCGGACTGTAGCCGTAGGTTGCATTTTCCCTGACGGCACCGGCAACGATGTCCTTCATCCAGTCGGGGATTTCTTCTCCTTTGGCAATCGGATCACCGATATTTTCCCAGTTGACCCGTACGCCGAGCTTCTGCAGCTTGGTGCCGACGTTGACTATATTTCTGATTTCATAGGTCAGCTCGCCTGCGCCTATGTGGAGGATATCTGTTCGCATAACTCCTTTCTCCGCTTACCGATCCGTTACCTGAAAGAGGGGATGTCGAAGGTTCAACGTCCGGATCTCCTTCTTTATTCATTGTTGCTCCAACCATGCTGGTTACAGTGGCCTTGAGAGACCCTGAAGTTTAGCCTCATACCACAGGAAGTCGACACCGTCAACTTAAGGCCTGCGGAAAATAATTATCCCGTCCCGTTAGTTTTTGGCTGTATTTTTTACGTCGTGCAAGAAATTTGCACGCAAGCAGGCACTGTGACGTCAACCTCCGGCCTGCTTGTATTCCAGGTTTTCTTCCTC
>WGCP01000306.1 GCA_015493715.1 Desulfobulbaceae bacterium | reverse complement strand
GATACCCCGATCAAAGGTTTTGTTACTGATGCCGATTCCAAGGTCGGCCTTGCCGGTCGGGTAGTCTCCCGCATGGGAGCGGCCACGGCACGAACCATCCTGGCCGGTTTTTTTGAGGGTATGGGCGATATGCTCAAATCAGCGGCCACCACCCAGTCAACTTCCGCCCTTGGCACGACAACCAGCGTCGACTCATCACAGATTGCCAAATATTCCATCGGCGGCGGTCTGTCGGAAGGCGCAAACAGTTTACATGATTTTTACCTGAGCCTGGCCAAACAGGCCACCCCGGTCATCGAGGTGGGCGCCACCAAGAAAATCACCGTCATAATCTCCGAGGGCAAGGAACTGCAGATCAAGGAGCTTAAGAACTATGAAACCCTGTAATCTTGGACTCTTTCTTATGAGCGCGGTCCTGATCCTGTCCGGCTGCAGCCCGCTTAAAACCGCCATCAATCCCTACGAAGAAGATTTCAAATGCCGGGCCGCAGACGATACCGGCAAATGTGTCGATACCCCCAAGGCCTATAAAGAGGCCCGTTATCCGGATACTGCGAAAGAAAAAACAACTGCGGATCCGGACCAACAGGCGCCGGGCAACCGCTACAAGCTGCTTGCCGGGCTGCTGGAGGAGGGAAAGAAACCGCTCCTGCAACCGCCGAAAATTCTCCGGGTTCTCCTGCTCCCGTATCGGGGCGAGAATGATGAACTGTTTATGACCCGGTACGTCTACCTCAAAATAGAGGAATCCCAATGGATCCTCACAGACATCAACGAGAAATAATCATGCTTGGCCGGCTTTTCCATAACACAATGTTCGGTAGCGGAAAATACCTGAAACAAAGCGACCTGGCCGGGATGACACGCCGCACTCCTTTCTCGTCTTTTCTCAACTACCTTGCCTATAATCCCCGCCTGGAGATCTACCTGAACCAGGACTGTACCTTTGGCATGTTATGGGAATGTACGCCGGTCATCTATGCCGGTCCCAAGACCATTACCGCCCTTGAAGGACTCTTCCGGGCCGGTGTACCCAAGGGTGGCATTATCCAGCTCATCTTTCATGCCGACTCCCATATCGAACCGACCCTGGAGAGGTATCGGGAGAGCCGGATACGCACTGATCCAATAGTGACCACAAATACCGAAGAGGTCATAAAGTTTCTGCGCCGGGGAAAAACAGGGGTCAGGGCATGTTCCAATATCCCGCTGCGAAATTTTCGCTTATTTGTCGCCGTCAAGCTGCCGGCCGATTGCCCGGAATTACCACAAATAGAAGATTTTGAAGAGGAGAATAAACTTGCCCCGTTAATAGACATCAAGCGCCAAATCAGAGAGACCCTGAAGGCCGCGCTGCTCTCGCCCCGGCACCTGCCGCCTGAAGAACTGCTGGAATGGATGCGCCGGTTGCTCAATCACTACCCCAAGGGGTATCCGGAGCAGAATTTTGGCTGTTACAACCCAAATATTCCCCTGCGCAAGCAGATCATCAACAGCGATACGGTTATCAGGGAACAGGAAGATCACATGCAGGTGGGGGATAATTTCTGGTGCTGCACTACGCCCAAGACCATTCCCAAGGAGGTTGATCCCCTGCAGACCAATTCGCTCTTTGGCGGCATATGGGGCGTGGTGTCGGATGCCGACCAGATCAAGACAGATTTTCTCTATACCTTCAACATTGTGTTTGAAAAGGGCCTTGAGGCCGGGATTCATGGAAAGTGTAACCTGCTGCTCAATCAGCAGGCCGTTGGTTCCCTCTCTCCGAGCCTGAGGCGTAAGCAGGAGGAATATCTTGCCGCCACCGATGACCTGGAACGGGGGATACAGTTTGTCAAGGTCATCCCCATCTTCTGGGTCTGGAGTTCCGGGCTGGAAAGGGCCAGGGACTCCGTAACCCGGGTGCGACGTTTATGGGAGAACAACGGCTATGTCATGCAGCAGGATACCATGATCGTAAAGATCATGTTTATTTCGGCCCTGCCGTTTTGTCTGTACAACGCTGCCAGGAACATTGACAAGCTGGAACGGGACTTTATCGCCCCGGTCGGCTCGGTCACGCCGATCCTGCCTGTCCAGGGCGACTTTGCCGGGTCAGGGGGCGTGCCCAAGCTGATATTCAACGGCAGAAAGGGCCAGCTCATTTCCCTGGATTTTTTTGATTCCGGGGCAACCAATCAAAATGTCTTCTGCTGCGCCACTTCAGGTTCCGGCAAGTCCTTTCTGGTCAACTTCATTGCCTTTAACTACTACTCCTGCGGAGCCTTGATCCGGATCATTGATATCGGTGGATCGTATAAGAAGATAGCCAATATGCTTGGCGCCAGGTACCTGGATTTTCAGCCGGAGACAGATATCAGTCTTAATCCTTTTACCTATATCCGTGAGCCGGACAAGGAATTAAAGAGCATTGCCGCTGTCTTTGCCCAGATGGCCTATTCCAACTCTGATTCCGAAAAATGTAATGACACCGAGATGAACCTGATCCGTAATGGTGT
>WGCP01000305.1 GCA_015493715.1 Desulfobulbaceae bacterium | reverse complement strand
GGCGGACACGCGGCCCGGCCCCACGAGGCTGTTGATTCCGTTGTAGTAGCCGCCAATCTGGTCATGAATATGCAGACCCTGATTTCCAGACGGATTAATCCTTCCCATGCCGCAGTGGTGACCGTGGGCCGGCTGGAAGCAGGCACCGTCCATAACGTCATAGCCGAACATGCCGTGCTTGAGGGCACGGTGCGCAGTGCCGACCGGGAAACAAGGGCAAGAATTCTTGCCGGTTTTGAACGGTTGATCAGCGGCATGATGGACATGTGCAGCGCCGAGATCAGCCTGAAGTTTTTCGACGGCCTGCCTGCGGTCATCAATGATCCATGGTCTACGGAGTTGGCACGCGCAGCCGCGCTGCAGGTGGTCGGTGAGGAGGGGGTCATTTCCCAGGGAATGCCCAGCCTCGGCGGGGAGGATTTTTCTTTTTATCAACAGCATATTCCGGGATGTATGGTTCGTTTCGGCGCAGGGCTGGATGATAAAAAGGTGGGACCTGCCCATTCCTGTCGTTTTGATTTTGACGAAGAAGTGCTGGCCTATGGTTCATCCTGGTTTGCCCAGGTTGCCCGGACTGCACTTGGAGCCCTTAATCCGTAGCTGGAGTTATGCTCATGCAGGAAGTTGTCTTTGCCGAAAGCAGACCGTACACTCTTGGAGTTGAGCTCGAATTTCAGATCATTGACCAACAGACGCTGGACCTTGTTCCCCGTGCCCCGGCCCTGCTCTCCAAAGTGCCTCCGTCGGTTGCGGACCGGGTGACGCCTGAATTTATCCGTTCGATTCTTGAGGTCCAGACCGGTGTTTGTGCATCAGTGAGCGACGTGAACGATGACCTTCGCCGTTCTATCGGCCTGCTGGAAAAAATTGCCGCCGATCATGACTGTCTGCTGTATTCGGCCAGCCTGCATCCTTTTGCCGAGCCTGCCGATCAGGTGCTCAGTGTCGGCGATCGGTATGCCCGGATTCTGGAAGAATTGCAATATGTGGGGCGTCAGTTTATCTCTCAGGGGCTGCATGTGCATGTCGGTATCCCGGACAGGGATGCGGCCATTGTCGTTTGTGATGTGTTCCAGGTTTATCTGCCGCTTCTGCTCGGTCTGAGTTGTTCATCACCCTATTTTCGTGGTGAGGATACCGGCCTCTGCTCCTATCGGACTAAGCTCTTTGAGGCCCTTCCTCTTGCCGGAATTGCCGGGTATCTTGGTTCCTGGCAGGCATATATCGATGAAATTGATCTGCTTTACCGCGCCGGCATTATCCGGGAACCAAAGGACCTCTGGTGGGACATTCGGCCAAGCCCGGCTTTTGGTACGGTCGAGATACGGATTTGTGATCTACCGCTCAGATTCGTTGAGGTGTTGGGGTTGACCTCCATTATCCAGGCCTTTGCCGCCGCCATCGTCGATGGGATTGTTATGCCGCGTCCCGTTAGCCCGCAACTTCTCAGTGCCAATAAATGGCAGGCGGCACGGCATGGTCTGGAGGGAGGATTTTGTGATCCCCTTGGCCTGTTGCCGACGGCCACCCAATTGGTCGGAGAGGCCGTCAATGAATTGCTTACCCTACTGCAGCCGTTTTTCAACAGGTTTGACAGTCAGGGAGTCGGAGCAATCCATGCCCTGCTCAAAGGAGAAATCAGCGCTGAAAAACAGCGGCAAGAGATGAAAGAGCATGGTAGCTTTTTAACCATGATAACCACGTTGCAGGACATCTATTGGAATGACGAAATATAAACGATCCATAGCGGCAACAGGACACCACCTGGTCAGCGCTGCTGCTGCTGAAATTCTAAGGGCGGACGGGAATGCCTTTGATGCAGCGGTTGCTGCCGGATTCGCCGGTGCCGTTGCCGAACAGACTTTAACCAGCCTCGGCGGCGGCGGATTTCTTCTTGCCCGAACAGCCGGCGGCTCACAACCGGCCAGGGAGATATTTTTTGATTTTTTTGTCGATACGCCGGGCCTGGGTCGAGAGGGTGGAGATGATCCCCATTTTTTTCCGGTCAGCGTGGATTTTGGCGGTTCACAACAGGAGTTCAACATTGGATTGGGTTCGGTCGCCGTGCCCGGAATTTTGAAAGGCCTGCTGCATGTCCATACCCGGCTTGGCCGGATGCCGCTTGCCGAAGTCCTGCAACCCGCAATAGAACTTGCCCAGGGCCATGAACTCAATGAATTTCAGGCCGGTTTTCTTCATCTGCTGCATCCGATAATGACCATGACCGAGTACGGCCGCAGCCTGTATGAGCCGGGTGGCAGATATATGCAGCCCCATGACACCCTTGCCAATCCAGACATGGTACGTTTTTTACAGGAATTACCGCAAGACCATGGCGAGAGCTTTTATAAAGGTGATATAGCCCGACATGTTGATCAGGATATGCGGGAGGGAGGAGGCCTGCTCACGTATACCGATCTTGCCGGTTATCAGGTTGTTGAGCGGATACCTCTGAAGACGTCCTATCGCGGCCGAACTCTGCTCACCGGTCCTCCGCCTTCCATGGGCGGTTCATTGATTGCCCTCTCTCTGGCCCTGCTTGAGAAAATGGACGGAGGCGTGGATTGGGGAAGCGGTGAACATCTGCTGCGAACAACAGCCCTCATGCGTGAAGTGGAAACCCTTCGCGAGCAGGGTGTCTGTACCCCTGAAGCTCTTACCTCCTGGATTGAGGGAGGTAAGATTGTGGAATCAGCTGAGCACATCCGTCTTTTTTCCCGGGGAACAACGCATATCAGTATCAGCGACAAAGAGGGAAATGTTGCCTCTATGACCTGTTCCAACGGCGAAGGGTCAGGATATTTCGCCCCCGGGACCGGTATCATGCTCAATAATATGATGGGCGAGGATGACCTGCATCCCGATGGATTTCATTCTTCACCGGCAGGTGAACGGGTCGGATCCATGATGTCTCCTTCACTTGTCCTTTCCGGGGATGAGGTTGAGCTGGTCATCGGCAGCGGCGGATCCAAGCGTATCCGTACAGCCATTACCCAGGTATTGAACCAGATTATCGACTATGGACGCCCGCATAAGATAGCTGTTGAAAGCCCCCGCCTTCACTGGGACGGTGAATGTCTGCAGGTAGAGCCTGGTTTTACAGCAGAGGCCATTGGAGCAGTTCGGGGGAAGGTCGAGGTCAATGTCTGGCAGGAACAGTCCATGTATTTCGGCGGTGTCCATGTCGTTGTTCCCGGGCAGCTCGGGGTTGGTGACCCCCGACGCGGCGGTTCCGTTACCGTGGTGGAAGAGGAATCGTGAGCAATTACATTCTTAAAAGGCTGCTTCTGATGATTCCAACCCTTTTCGGGGTTATGCTTATCACCTTTACGGTGACCCAGTTTGTTCCGGGCGGACCGGTGGACCAGATGATGAGTCGAATTGAAGGGCAGAGTGGTGGTGAGGCATCGGCAGGTGCCGGCGCAGGACTGTACCGTGGAGACAAGGGGTTGGACCAGGAGCGGATAGAGCAGCTGAAAAAACTCTATGGTTTCGATAAACCACCAGTGCAGCGTTTTTTCTCCATGATGGCATCCTACCTGGTTTTTGATTTCGGTGAGTCCTACTATCATCATAAGAGCGTTGTCGGGCTTGTTATTTCAAAACTACCGGTTTCCATGTCACTAGGCTTATGGACCTTTCTTATTGTCTATTCCGTCTGCATTCCCCTTGGAATTGCCAAAGCGGTGCGGGATGGATCGCATTTTGACATGATAACGTCGACCATTATTCTGGTGGGATATGCCATTCCGGGTTTTGTCCTCGGCATTGTCCTGATCGTTCTCTTTGGAGGAGGTACGTTCTGGCATATCTTTCCGTTGCGGGGCCTGGTTTCCGATAACTGGTCACAGATGGATCTGTTGCATAAAATTCTCGACTATCTCTGGCACATGGTGCTGCCCATTACCGCCTCTTCGGTCGGCAGCCTTGCGGTGATGACCCTTTTGACAAAAAATTCCTTTCTTGAGGAAATCCGCAAGCAGTATGTCATGACGGCGCGGGCCAAGGGATTATCGGAAAAGCAGGTCTTGTATAAGCATGTTTTTCGCAATGCCATTATTCCCATTATTACCGGGTTTCCCGGGATGTTTATCACGGCCTTTTTTACAGGCAGCTTGCTGATAGAGACAATTTTTTCACTTGACGGCATGGGACTGCTTGCCTATCAGTCGGTACTGAATAGAGATTATCCCGTTGTC
>WGCP01000304.1 GCA_015493715.1 Desulfobulbaceae bacterium | reverse complement strand
GTAGAGTCGGTTAATCCGACAGATAATATTCCACAGTGGAAACAATGCGGATTTTTTTGATATAGGGTGTATTCTTGTCGCGCGGCTGTATACTGAACCGCCCCTGCGACGCCCGTTTGATCTTACCGAGTGTACTCTTTGAGTCTGCGGCAAATTTCAGGGCAACTTCCCGCGCTTTTTTGGTCGCCTCTTCGATCATGACCGGTTTGACCTTGTTGAGTCCGGTAAAAATATACTCCGGCCTGCTGTCATAATCCATGCCTGAAAAAACGATTCCTTTTTTTCCCAGCTCCGACAGCCCGGTCATCAACTTCCGCACCGTTCGTACCTGCCCGGAGTAGACGGTGATTGTCCGTGAACCGCTATAGCGGAACCGCACTGTTTTATTGTCGTACTGCTGGGCCAGTTTATCGGTAATCATCGGAGCCGCAGAAGAAATATCCTTTTTGGCTATTCCGTTTCCGGTGAGAAAAGCGGTGATTTCGGCAGCGTTTACGTCCATGGTCTTATAAAGCTTTGCCAGATCATTGTCCGCCGCGATAAACCGAATGGGCCAGATAACGATATCCGCGTTGACTTCACGCTCGGACAACCCTTTGACGGTGACTGTACGTTCATATTCCTTGATCTTCAGGGCTGCGGTGGAAAGTTGATAGCCTAATACGGCCAGACCAAGAACAAGACAGATCCCAAGAATGAAAAAATGTTGCGGCCTGCTCTTCTGCATGTATTTCTCCTTGTTCTCTTTCGTCATAATCCTCCGGCGTGGCAAAAAATACTCTCGTTCCACCGCTCTGAGGTGAACGTCTTTTCCTGGCGCTCTGCGCCCTGATACCGGCCTGTTACCAATCCATGAATACATCCAGCAGATTGTCCTGCCCGGCATAGTTCCTTGCACTCGACCAGCGCCAGTGTTCCGGTTTGTCTACATATCCACGTTTAACCGGATTTTGATGAATATAGGACAACTTTTGCACCAACATGGGCCGTCCCTCAATCATTTGCGGGTGGGATTCCTCCTGCCAAAATTGATAAGTACGGTCCCCACGCCTTGCCTTCAAGCTGGAACGCATGTGTTGTAAAAAGATTTCAATTCGTTGTTGTTGTAAATAATCAATAATTCTCCGGGCCGTATAAGATTTAAACCTTGTCCATGTTGCGGGTAGATTGTTGCTTTGAGCAACAACATGAAGATGATTTTCCAGGACCACAAAACCATACAACCGCATGTTCTGATTTTCCTGTAAATAACGCCAGGAAGAGAAGAGGATATCAGCCGTTTCCTGACGTGTAAAAACCGGCAGCCAATCGACCACGGTCGCGGTCAGAAAATGCGGTTGCCTCTCTTCACCAAATTGATAACGGCTGCGGGCCATGGATTGCGTGTTGCCTGTTTTATATGGCGCAGAGCGCCGTTGTTCGGTGACACCGCAGAGCAGTGTCACCAGAAAAAAAATGTTGCGGCCTGCTCTTCTGCATGTATTTCTCTTCGTTCTCTTTCATCCACTGTGGCCCGCGCCTTCACCCGGCGCAATAATTACTCTCGTTCCACCGCTCTGCGGTGAACGTCTCTTCCTGGCGCTCTGCGCCTTAAATCCGTTTTCCAAAGCCCTTCACCAGCTCCATGGCCGCCTGTCTTGGTTCCGTGCTGGTAAATGTGGTGGTTTGCAGTTTTTCCCGCAGGTCTGCCTTGACTATTTCCACGGCCCAGTCAAGCGTTTCCAGTTGAAAGGAACGTTTGCGGCGTGCATGCAGTTGGCCGTTGCTGCGAAATTCCCCTTCCAGGGTAAAAATACGATCAAGCAGGATGGCAACGCCTGTGCCTTCGTTGGCAACAGTGGCACAGATACGTTCCTCACGCTCCTTTGGATCAGTAAAGACCGTGGCCATTTCCAGTTGCAGCTTACCGGCTCCCGGCTGGTCGGCCTTGTTGACCACCAGCAGATCGGCAACCTCCAGGATACCCGCCTTCATGGCCTGGATATCATCACCGAAACCAGGGGCCAGCACCAGGGCGGTCAGGTCGGCCAGACGAACGATATCCATCTCCGACTGGCCAATACCCACGGTTTCCAGGATAACGACCCGGCAGCCGGAGGCGGCCATGATCCGGGCAGCGGCGCCGGCGGATGCACACAACCCCCCGAGACGACCCCGGGTAGCCATGGAGCGGACCACCACCTCCCAGTCCAGGGCATGTTCCATCATGCGGATGCGGTCACCAAGCAGGGCGCCGCCGGAAATGGGCGAGGAAGGATCAATGGCAATGATACCGACGCGGTATTTCTGCTTGCGCAGGGCGGTAATCAAAGCGCCGGTCAGGGTGGACTTGCCTGCGCCGGGCGGACCGGTTAGGCCAAGGACAAGGACATCTTCAATCCGTTTTTGATCAAGCCCGGCAAGCAGCCCGGCCGCCTCCGGCTGTTGGTCCTCAACAAGGGTTATGGCCCGGGCCAGGGCGCGGGGATCGCCGCCATGCAGGTGCCGGAGAAGGCGATCAACGGTCGGATCACCCTTCATTGTTCTCGCGGTCGCGCTGCATTTTGCAGGCCTCGGTAAAGGCGGCAATAATGGTATCCACCGGGGTGCCGGGGGTAAAAATTTCTCGAATGCCCGCCTTGCGCATGGTTTCCACATCCTCGGCGGGAATGATGCCGCCGCCAAGGACCGGGATATCGTCGGCCCCGGCTTGGGCAAGGGCATCCACCACCGCCGGAAAGAGCCGTAGATGCGCCCCGGACATGGAAGAGAGGCCGACTGCGGCCACGTCTTCCTGCACGGCGGCGGCGGCAATTTCAGCAGGGGTGCGGCGAATACCGGTATAAATAACCTCAAAACCGGCATCCCGCAGGGCCCGGGCAATGAATTTTGCGCCCCGGTCATGTCCATCCAGACCGGGCTTGCCAATAAGGACTCGATATTTCATAGTCTCATGTACTCCAATTCAGGCCAATTTCAAGCCATTGGACACCGGCTTGTCCGGCACCGCCAGCACCACGGCGCCGTCATCCCGGATAAAGCCGGTGATCAGGCACTCCGAGCGGACCGGGCCGATTTGTTTGGGAGGGAAGTTAACCACGCCAACAACCTGCTTGCCCACCAGCTCGTCTTTACCGTACAGGTCGGTAATTTGGGCGCTGGATTTTTTCAGGCCGATTTCCGGACCGAAATCGACCACCAGTTTCCAGGCCGGTTTACGGGCCTCGGGAAAATTATGGACCTCAACAATGGTGCCTACCCGCAGCTCGACTTTTGCAAAATCATCCCAGTCAATTTCTTCCATGCAACTCTCTCCGATAAAGCGGTACAATGCGCCGGATTTGTTAAAGTCTTCAAATCCGGCATCCCCGAGGTAGTAGTCGGGAACGTGTCGTCATCCCCGAGTGTTGTACGTCATCCTCGAGATCTGTAGTCGGGGACGGGGATCCGGATAAATGCCCTGCCCACATGATACCCACTGGATTTCCGACAAAAAAACCACGGAAATGACGGAGTGGGCAGGAGGCAACATTGAGGATTTGAAGATTTTTTACGACGCCATCAACCGGTAAAAATACCTGCACAAAATTCGCCCAGCCTGCCCAGCTCCTCGCAGACATGGAGGCCGCAGTCGCGCATGACCGCAATCTTTGAGGCCGCAGTCCCCGACGAGCCGCTGACAATGGCGCCGGCATGGCCCATCCGCCGACCGGGCGGCGCGGTCAGTCCGGCAATAAAGCCGACCACCGGAACTTTTATGTTCTCTCGAATAAAGGCTGCCGCCTCTTCCTCGGCATTGCCGCCGATCTCGCCAACCATGACCAGGCCTGTGGTTTCGTTGTCCCCGGCAAAGGCGGTCAGGCAGTCGATAAAATTGGAGCCGACAACCGGGTCGCCGCCGATGCCGATACAGGTGGACTGGCCGAACCCCTGGGCGGTCAACTGGTGCACCACCTCATAGGTCAGGGTGCCGGAACGGGATATGACCCCGATACTGCCCGGTTTATGGATCGGGCCGGGCATGATGCCGACCTTGGCCGCGCCCGGAGAGATAATACCGGGGCAGTTGGGACCGATCAGGCGACTTGTACTCCCTGCAAGGGCGTTCTTGACCCGCAGCATATCATGGGCCGGAATACCCTCCGTTATGCAGACAATAAGATCAATACCCGCATCGGCCGCTTCCAGGATGGCATCGGCGGCAAAGGGCGGCGGCACAAAGATCATCGAGGTGTTGGCCCCGGTATCGGCCACCGCTTCCCGGACGGTGTTAAAGACCGGAATACCTTCCACATCCTGCCCGCCCTTACCCGGTGTCACTCCGGCAACCACGTTGGTTCCATACTGCACACACTGCAGGGTGTGAAACCTGCCCTCCGTGCCTGTAATACCCTGGACCAGAAGGCGGGTATCATTACCTACCCAGATACTCATAACTGCCTCGCAATGGTTGCAATTTTTTCAGCCGCATCCTGGAGGCCGTCGGCGGTGATCAGCTCAAGACCGGAATCGTTGAGAATGCGACTTCCCTCCTCGGCATTGGTCCCCTCCATGCGTACCACCACCGGCAACTTGAGTGCCATCTTGGTTGCCGCCTCGACCACGCCTGTTGCCAGCACGTCACAGCGCAGGATGCCGCCGAAAATATTGATCAGGATGGCCCGAACATCAGGGTCCGACAGGAGAAGACGAAAGCCGTTTTCAATCATCTCCGCATTGGCCCCGCCTCCCACGTCAAGGAAATTGGCCGGTTCGCCCCCGGCCTGCTTGATGATATCCATGGTCGCCATGGCAAGACCGGCGCCGTTGACCATGGTGCCGATATTACCATCCAGACGGATATAATTGAGATGATATTTTTTGGCCTCGGCCTCCAGAGGATCATCTTCGGACGGATCATGAAGTGCGGCCAGATCCTTATGACGGAACAGGGCCGAAGAGTCTACCTCGACTTTGGCATCGAGCAAAACCAGCCGGTCGTCCTCCGTGACCGCCAGCGGATTGATCTCAGCCAGCAGCAGGTCCCGGCTCACCACCAGGGAGTAGAGCTTCTGCAACAGGCCGCAGAATGTTTTAAACTGATCGCCCTGCAACCCCAGACCAAAGGCGACCTGCCGAAGGTGAAAGGGTTGCAGGCCGATAAGAGGATTGACCCGGACCCGGATGATCCGCTCCGGTGTCGTGGCCGCGACTTCTTCGATGTTCATGCCGCCTTCGGTGGAGGCAATGATCATCATGGAGGCGGTGGCCCGGTCCGGCAGGATGGAGAGATAGAGCTCATCCTTGATTTGCTGCCCCTGTTCAACAAGGACCCGATGCACGGTATGGCCGCGTCCCGCTGTCTGGGCGGTGGCAAGGGTCATGCCGATAATCGCTTCCGCCGATGCCTGCGCTTCCTGCCGGTCGCGCGCCAGCCGGATCCCGCCTGCCTTGCCCCGGCCGCCTGCATGGACCTGGGCCTTTATCGCGGCCGGATAGCCGAGGGCCTCGGCAGCCTCCACCGCCCTCTGAACCGAATCGGCAACACGCCCTTCGGGCACCGGCAGACCTGCACCGGCAAAGAGTTCCTTGGCCTGAAATTCATGAAGTTTCATAATATTGTATTAGGGGATACCATCGCTACAGGACATGGCTTCCAAGGTTGCTACCAGGTAGACAGTATTTAATTTTTTTCAGAGAGACACGGTAAAAAAGCGATGTTATCCCTCCCTGCAATCAAGCAGGCTGTAACCAAT
>WGCP01000303.1 GCA_015493715.1 Desulfobulbaceae bacterium | reverse complement strand
GTGGAAAAGAAAACATAGAAAAGTCGGTATGCGCCCTGCAGTAACCCGCCTCTCTTCCGGATCCAGGTGTTAACGGGAGCGGCAATCAGCAGGCTGTGCAGGACACACCAGGATATCCAGAGCAGGGCAAGGGAAAACATGGGGGAGAAGGTAAGGGGACGCAGTGATTTTTAATCGCTGCGTCCCCTGCCATCTATTGGTTGCGGAATTCGTGCAACATGTTTGGATGATGCAGTTCTTCGTCCATGACCACCGTATGACAGACGGCACAACCCTTGTTTGCACCCATTGGGAACGGTTTTTTCTGGTATTGCAGGGGTTGCCGGTTATCCAGGTCCTTCCCGTAGGGGTTGGTGGCGGGATACAGGGCATGCATGCTGTTGTGGCAGGCGCTGCACGGGACAATACCCGCCTCGTCGGTACGGTTACGGAACAGGTCGTCGCTACCGGCCGTCCATTGGTTGAAGGTGGTGTCATCGTCCGGTTGCTCATAATCCTTATGACAATTCAGACAGTCCGGTTCATTGATCCACGGCTTGCGTGGTTTGATATCTTTTGCAGTCGCCGTCATCTCCGGCTTTAGATGCTGCATGAGCACTCTCGCCCGTTTTTTCCCGGCTTTAGCTTCAGCTTTCAGCAGGCTGATGGCATGGTCGGCAAGCGATCCGTGGCAGTTGGTGCAGTTCAGGTCAAGGGAGTGATGGATACCACGAAAACTGCGGCTTGCTCCAAGCTCTCCGGCGGGATGACAGGCCGTACAGGCATCGGCACCCTGGGGAGCAAGGAAGTTGGCATGAAACCCATGAATGGAGGCGGACATATTAAGCTGTTTACCATCGCCTTTTCTTCCGAATCGGCTGTCGGCATGACACTTCTGGCAGAGTACCGGCTTGCCGGATGAGGCCTGTTTGCTCAGGCTGGTTCCCGAGAGCCGGTCGTGTACTTTAAGGATATTGCCGGCGGTGGCCGTGGAAATACCGGCCTGGCCGTTAACGCGCCAGAGACCGCCGTGACAATTGTTGCAACCCATTTCCGTTGCCGTGGGGACCACGGTTTTTGTCCTCGCCAGGATCGTACCCTTCATGTCGGTTGCGGTGATGGTCATTGACGGGTACGGCATATATCCGCCGTCGGTGGGATACGGAACCACCGGCAACAGGTCGGCATGGAAATCGTCGTCGCCGCTTTGCATGGTCCCGGACAGTCCATTGCCGGAAAGGCCGGTGTTCTTGGCGAATTTTTTACCAAAAAGCTGTTTGCTGTTTTTCCAGAAAGGAATTTGTGCCGATGGATCGCTGAAGGCAGGATCAATGGCATAGGTGATGCGAACGTCATCGGTGATGATTTCGGGAGATTCATCACGTTTGATCAGGAGCGCATGCAGATTAACGCCGGGCGGCAGAATCATCCATTCATTTGAGGTATCGGTCATGGCCTGCATACCCATATCCGTCCATGATAACAGGACATAGCTGTCCTTTTTGGGATTAAAGGTCGGCATGTCGAGTTTGGCCGTGGATTGGATGGTCACCGGCCGGTCGGCGTTGTGGCGACCGTTGAGCTCGGTGGCAATATAGGCGGCAAGGGCCTTGGCCTCAAGCCGGTTGCCGGGAAAGGGCGGCATATAAGGATGGAAACGGTCAATGGCGCCGATCATGTTGGCCAGGCCCCAGGGGGTGAAATTTTTCGTTACCTTCTTGATGTCGTTGAGGGGGCCGCCGATGGAATGGCAGGGCAGGCAGAGAAGGTTATACAGTTCGTGACCGGACTGCAGGAGATTATCGCTGGTGACCTTTTTCTCTTGCACCCATTTCGCCGATTTCAGCACCCCTTGTTTTTGTACGGAGGCCAGATCCTTTGTATGGATGGAGTTTGAGTACATATAATTGCGGATGATATAGGGCCTGCGGCCCCCCTCTCGCATGAATTCAAAACATCCCATGTACAACTGACCGATGATAAGCAGGACAATGGCTGCCGTACAGCTCAAGCACCTTGGGATGCGGACCGCCATCAGCAGCCCGCCTGCCATCAGCAGTACGGATAAATAGATAAAACCGGTAATAAAAGGCTTCATCTCCGGCATGGTCTGAAACAGCATGGCTTGCAGTTCCGGCGGCAGCGCAGCCTTGTACCACCAGGCCGAGGCGAGAAGCAGAAAAAACGGAATCAACAGATACAGGGCGCAGTGGCGGACCATCTTATGACGCAGTTCCCTGTCCTTTAAGCGGGTGGAGGTCAGCAGGCCGAACAGACCGGCGATCATCAGGGCGAGAAAGGTGCGGAAGAAGAGTGACGGCCAGAAGGTGGGATTGAAAAAACCCGACCAGAAGTTGTGGTTCTGCACCCAGTTGCCCGGGGTCAACATCAGGTCGATAATGCCGTTAATAATGAAAAGCGACATCCAGGCGGCGCCGAAATATATCCAGCCCATGAGGAGATGGGTTTTCCTGCCGAGACGGCCGAAGGTGTAGGCGTATATAAAAAGTGATATGATTTCAAGGAGAAAAAAGACCCATTCTGTGGCCCATCCAAAGACATAATAATGGATAAGGGTTGAGGTCGCCGACGGGTTGAGCAGGGCAATGGTGAACCAGATGCCGACCCCGGTCATGGAGCCGGCAACCATGGTTATCAGCAGAAAAAATTTGGCATGCTTGCGGACATACTCAATGATGGATGGATTGTCTTCACGATACCCCTTCATCTCAGTGAGCACGAGGAAAAGCCCGCCGCCGACGGCAAAATGGGAAATGTAAACGTGAAAAACAGCAATCAAAGCGATCAGAAGACCGCCGCCGAAGATATCAAGATTCCAGACCGGATAATTCATGACCGCAGCTCCTTATCGTGCATTCCAATATATGTGGTTCTCAGCATCCAGCCGATAAGAGCAAGGCCCCCAATAAAACTTAGTAGAAAAATAAGGAAGGGAGACCATGAGGATTCCACTCGCAAATCGGAGAGCGAAAACCAAGGCTTAAGATAAGCGACTCTGAGCAGGTCGCGCATAAAAACCATAAGCAGGATGGTGCCCAGTGTATACCAGAGCGCCTGTAATGGTTGATAACGAAGCGCCTGGATGATGGAAATTGCGCCGGTAACGATGGCCAAAATAAGAAAAAGAGAAAACAGGCCGCCGACAAGAGTGGAGGGAACAATCAAACCATGCGGCAGGACGCCGAAAAACCAGAAACCAAGGCCATAGTTTGCGATAGTAGCCCCGGCAAACCAGGTGCAGCCGTATTTAATCCATCTGGAACTCCCCTCTTGCCCGCGTGATACCTGGTAGGTATACCAGAGAGCAATCGCCAGGCCGCCGACGGCGATGGCGGAAACGACCATGTGCAGGTATCGGGGGATAAGGGTGGGGTCGCCGAAGTTGAGGAGAAAGCCGTCCGGGTGCTCAAAATAACGTGTCCAGGATTGCGGATGCAGCATCATGGTCATGTTATTGCTGAGAAAAAAACCGATGGCGAGCAGGGACAACATAGTGAGACCTGTGGTGAAGGTTCGGCCTGCCTGCATGTCCTGGTACCGGTACCAGAAGATATAGGCGGAATAATAGGCGATAATCAGCAGGGCAACGATGGAGAGCCAGAAAACACCCATGAGCAATGAGCTGACGTAGAGAAATTGTCCGAAAATGACCTGGGCAAAGAGGAGAGGGGCAACGCCGAGATTTACCGCCAGGGCAATGGTGTAGGGTATTTTTTTTGCAATTTCTTGATTTAACGGCAAATATTTGTCTTTAGGGCCAAGGCTCTGGACAAAGGCAATGATGACTGTCCCTAACATGACGTTCATGGCCAGGATATGCAGAAAAAAGGTAAGGGTCAGGAGAATGTGAAACCAGCCCCAGCCAACGGGGATTGTGTCTGGTGTTGGAATAAGGGTGGCGGGATTCATGGAAGGACCTCCAAATTCTGATAAGCCGGCATGGCTGGATCGGGTTTTCAGATCATAGTCTCAACAAATCATGAAAATAGCCCGAAATGTCAGTGCTTCATGGCCTATTTTCAGATAAAAAATTATTCTATAATTTCAATGCACTTTTCAGGACAAAAGGCGGCTGCCTGGTAGACTTCATCCGTTATTTCCGGCTGCAGGCTGATCAGTTCCGCTTTTTCGCTGACCGGATCAAGGCGAAACACCTGTGGACAAAGTTCCACGCAGGTGGCACATCCGCTGCACAGATATGTATCTATTATTATTTCAGTCAATTATCGTTTAAATCGGCTTGTTCTGCCGGAAATTTTTTATCTCTTACTGGATTCACATTACCGGATCAGTTGTATGGAACGAAATTTATGCAACCATTCATACGATTATAGATTATCACAACTTGTGATGGAGACAAAAGAAAAAGTTGTACCCTGTAAAAAACGATAAAGAGTACATCCCGTTTTTACAGAAGCGATGTGGCGCGTTTTTCTGCAATCTGCGGAATGTCCGTCTCCGGAACAGGGGTGGCCGGTTGAATATTATTTAATCTCTATTCCTTAAAGGGAGGAAACCGGTTCCACTTCCCTGGAGGGCACCAACCTTCATGGGGATCTGCGGGCGGGAAAAAGATAGTCAGCAGCCGCATCCAGCCAGGGCGTCTTTGTGAAAGGTCCGATCCGGCTCAATGGGGTACTTGCCGGTAAAACAGGCCAGACAAAAATTTTCAGGACCAAGACCTGTGGCCTCGACCAGTCCCTCAAGGCTGAGATAGGTAAGGGAATCCAGGCCGAGATGATCGCGAATGCCGTCCACACTGTGCCTGGCGGCAATGAGCTCTTTGTTGGAAGGAAAGTCAATACCGTAAAAACAGGGATGTCGGGTGGGCGGACAACTGACCAACATGTGGATTTCCCGCGCCCCCATCTTTCGTAAGGACTGAACCCGGCTGCGACCGGTGGTACCGCGAATTATGGAATCTTCAACAATAATAACCCGCTTTCCTTTGAGCAGTGACCGGACCGGGTTGAGCTTTACCCGGACGGAAAAGTCA
>WGCP01000302.1 GCA_015493715.1 Desulfobulbaceae bacterium | reverse complement strand
TGTTCAACTGCCTAAAAAACAATACCCCCTGTGTGCCCAGATGGTGGATCAGGATTGTCCTGAATAATGCCCGCATCCTGCTTGCACTATCCCTGATCATTACCGGTGTGCTGCTCTTTTTTACCGTTAAAAATTTCAGCATTAATACCGATCTGACCCAGATGATCTCCAATGATCTTCCTTTTCGCCGGGTGGTCCGGAGGTATCACGCCCAATTCCCGAACCTGGTCGGATCAATTGCCGTCGTTATTGAAGGCAATAACCCTGCAAACGTCAGGGAGGCGCGTAACCTGCTGGCAGACCGATTGCAGAGGAAAAATACGCTTTTTTCATCCGTATATGCCCCGGGTAAAGGAACTTTCTGGGACAAAAACGGACTCCTGTATCTGAGCGAGAAAGAATTGGAGCAACAGGGTGATACACTATCCGAGATGCAGCCATTTCTGGCTCTATTGTCACAGGATTTTTCCTTATCGGGGCTCTTCTCCGTCCTCGCAAAGATCGCGGATTCCCCGGACATCTCCCTGTCCGACAATCCACAGATTTTCCGTCTCTTTAAAGAGTTAGACAGGGTCATCACCAAGGTTGAACAGGGAAAAACAGCCAACATGTCCTGGCAGGAATTGATGCTGAGCGACGCAAAACTTTCACGCCACAGACAGTTTATTCTCCTGCAACCGGTCCTCAATTACCGGGCTATTAATCCCGCAAAAAAAGCGGTCACCCTCATACGGCAGATGGAGAAAAAACTCCATCTTGATAAAAAATACGGCGTTCACCTTTCCATTACAGGGAAACCGGTGATTAATTACGAAGATCTGCGCTCCGTTCGCAGGGACATTACGACAGCCTCCATTGTCTCTTTCATCCTGGTGGGCATTATCCTCTACCTCGGACTCGGCTCGGCCAGACTTGTCTTTGCCGGTCTGACGACCCTGCTTGCCGGTCTTGCCTGGACCATTGCCTTTGCCATCCTTGTGGTGGGCAGGCTGAACATGATCTCGGTCACCTTTGTTGTCCTCTTCATCGGCCTGGGCATTGATTATGGTATTCAGATCTGCCTGCGCTATGAAGAATTGCTTGCCCAGGGATGCCCGCATAGAGATGCTGTAGGCCGGGCGGTCCGAAATACCGGCAACACACTGCTGCTGTGCGCCATCTCCACGGCAATCGGCTTCTACGCCTTTGTGCCGACGGCCTATGTGGGCGCATCCGAGCTCGGCTTAATCTCAGGCACAGGAATGTTGTTTATCCTGCTGGCCTCCATCACCGTGCTGCCCGCGATCATGCTGCTGCTGCCGGAAAAGAAAAATTTTCGACTCCACCTCTCTTTCGGCGCCTCAATATCGCAACTGCTTGTCAGGTATCCCCGGCCCATCGTTACCACCGCCGCCATCGCCGCCCTTTGCTCCCTTGCCCTGTTACCGAAAGTACGGTTTGACGCCAATCCGTTTCATATGTCCGACCAGCGATCGGAACCGATACAAACGGCGATGCGTCTTTTTGAAGATACCCGTACTCCGCCCTGGACCATATCCATTCTGACCGATACCCGGGTCGAGGCGGACAAGCTGGCCCGGCGGCTTAAACAACTTCCCGAAGTACGGACCGCTCTCACCATTGACGATTTTATTCCCCGGCACCAGGACGACAAGCTTGCCCAAATTGAAGACATGGCACTGGTTATGCCACCTGCGCCCAAGCTCAAGAAAAGCATGGATACCAGGAAGCGCCGACAGATCAAAAAGGCCCTTGCCGATTTTTCACATGCTGTGGAAAAACTTCAACAAAACCCTGCCATAAACAAGGACGAAGCTGCAACGATTTCGCAACTGTCCACAACGCTTAAAAATTCCCGGAAACTCCTTGCAGAGCCGGGTAGGGACACTCTTCTTCCGGATCGACTACGCCGGGCTCTGCTGCCGGGTCTTGCCCGACTGTTTTCACGTATGCAGACCTTGATGGAGGCGGAACCGGTCAATCTTGACACGCTGCCCGGGGACCTGGTCAGCCGCTATATTTCCGCTAAAGGCAAGTACAGAATTCAGGTTTTTCCCAAAAAAGATCTGCGCGACATCACCAATCTGGAAAAATTTGTCGCCGCAATCACAACCATTGCCCCAAATGCTACCGACCAGCCCGTTACAGTGCTGATGGCAGGCAAAACCATTGTTTCGGCCTTCAGAACCGCATCTCTGCTGGCCTTTATTATTATAGCTCTTTTTCTGCGGCTGGTGATGCATACCTGGAAAGAAGTCATGCTGGTCCTTGCGCCTCTGCTGCTGGCCTTATGTTATACCATGGCCCTGGCCGTCCTGCTGGGAATCCCCTTTAACTTTGCCAACATCATTATCGTGCCGCTGCTGCTTGGAATCGGTGTGGACTCGGGTATCCATGTAGTCCAGAGAGTCAAGGAACTCTCGGGAATCAATACCCATATTCTCGAGACTTCCACGGCCCGCGCCGTTCTGTTCAGCTCACTGACGACAATCATGAGTTTTGGCACCCTCTCGTTCATGCATCATGCAGGCACGGCAGGTATGGGCAAACTGCTTACCTTGAGCGTGGCCCTTATGATTGTCTGTACGCTGATTGTCCTGCCGGCATACCTGGAACTGCGGATTACGGGGAAAAGCCGGCATTGAGGGTGACAACAGAAGAATGGATTTAATCACTGCGTAAAGGATGGATCATGTCCCGGTCGGAGTAACTTTATGTATTTTATCATCCAGCAGCGCAAGCAGTCCTTCTATGCCCTGTTTCTTTAAAATGGACTTGAACTGCGCCCGGGTAAGCGCCAGCTGGCTGACCCCTTTGACCCTGACATCAACGATGCGCCACAGTTTTTTGTCCTGGTCCATGGCGAGCAGATACTCTAGGACCCTTTTACGCTTATCCGCCTTCACGATATGGACAACCACCTGCATGTATTTTTTATGCACCGGTCTGGTTGCCGCAACAATAAACTGCTGGCCCTTGTAGCTGGAGAATCGATCGGCATAGGTACTGATCGACCAAGTGATGTACTTTTCCAGCAACTCCTTTTGCTGGGACGTGGTCATCGACCGCCACCAGGAGCCGGTTGATTTTTTCACCATCAGCGAGTAAAAGAAATATTTTTTCATAACCGGCTCAAGCAGCGCATATCGTCCTGAAAATCCTAGCTCAGGTCCCTTCTTCATACATTGAAGGAGGGTGTGGTCAAGCTGTTCAACAACCAGGGTCGCTGTTTCGGGTGATTTTTCCGCCAGAGCGATAGACAAAAACGCTTGGGAAAACAACAGACAACAGATAAAAAATAGAATAGATTGTTTCATAAGATGCTTTTTTAGTCGTAGGATTATTGAGTTGCTTATTAAACAGGCGGAATTTTCCTTTATTGCCGCCATTGCTCAGCAGCGAAAGTATTCCGGGTTTCAAGGTACATTAGGGCCCCGGAAAAAAATAATTATCCCATTCTGCTTGTCTTTTACTCCAGCTTCTGCGTTGTAAAAATGGTTACATATCATCAATATGCGCCCATTTTTACGTCTTGAATCTGAAGCAAAATCCAGCGCATTACGGAATAATTATTTGATTCCGTGACCCTTAAACTTGAAGGGTAATTAAAAAAAATTTCATTTCACTCCAACGGTGGATGGGGTAACTATTGACATTTCTTTCAAAGATGGCAACCTTACAAAGATATATTTAATGATCAGCATTGCTCACTAAACCAGCATGGCTGGAGCAGGTAAGCGGAACGTAATGAAGACTCCGGATTGGCCAGCCATAACCATGACACCGCTTCGCTGTTATGAAAAACATTGATTCCGGCGTGGCACGCCCATGGGAACCAATGTTTTTCAGACGAAAACTCTAATCAAGCGTGTTTGTCACGAAAAGTAACTATGGAAATATTCCTTGCAAAACCCCGAGGATTCTGTGCAGGCGTCAAACGCGCCATAGCCGTCGTCAATCAGGCGCTGGAAAAATACGGCGCCCCGGTCTATGTCCTGCATGAGATCGTCCACAATACCCATGTCGTCGGCACGCTGGCGGACAAAGGTGCTGTTTTTGTCGAAACTCTGGAAGATATCCCCACCGGAGCAATAACCATATTCAGCGCCCATGGTGTTGCCAAGGCCGTTGAAGACCGCGCCGAATCGCTCGGCCTGCATACCATTGATGCCACCTGCCCGCTGGTGTCCAGAGTACACCGTCGTGTTGCCAGGCTCAACAAGATAGACTATGACGTCCTGATTATCGGCCATAAACATCATCCCGAGGTGGAAGGAACCTACGGACGGGCTGACGGCAGGGTTCATATTCTTTCCTCCGATGAGGATATCAAATCCCTGAGCATCGAGGATTCATCCAAGGTGGGATATGTTACCCAGACAACATTGAGCATGGATGATGCCGGTCGGCTGATCGACCTGCTGAAATCGAAATATCCGGAAATAGACATTCCTGACCGTTCGGATATCTGTTATGCTACCCAGAACAGGCAAACGGCTGTCCGCAAACTCGCCCGGAATGTTGATTTATTTCTCGTGGTCGGCTCAAAAAACAGCTCAAACTCCAACCGATTGCGCGAGGTTGCCGATAATCAAGGCGTCACAGCCTACCTTATTGACACGGCGGATGAAATAGATCCATCCTGGTTGCAGGGAGTAGAAAGAATAGGGGTAACCGCCGGAGCTTCGGCACCTGAAGTCTTAGTGGAAGAGGTTATTGCAAGGCTTCAGGAGCATGGACCCGGTTCGATCCGGGAAATGGACGGAACCGAGGAATTTACACGATTCAGCCTGCCTCCCTTCCCAGAATTTACCTGAATATGGCCGTTCGAAAGAACGGATCTGCAAGAAATGATGAACTCGTAAAAAGTCAAAATTTTTTCAAAGATGGCTAAGTAAAAATATAGATATACAGGTAAGCGAAGACTCCGAGGAGTAGCGTTCCTGAGCGGGCCTCAACTATACAGGTAGTATCTTGTGAGTCCCGCCGGAACACACGACGCAGTAGATCGAAGTTTTTACGACGCCATCAAAAAATCAATGAAAGAACTGAAACTCACAACTGTTGAAGAATTCGACCGGGAAGATATCGAGGTCGGCAAAGCAAAAAAACGCCTTTTTATCGGCCTGGTCGCCAGTGCCGGCACCTTTGTCATCCTTTTTTTACTTCTTATCCTCATTCTGCCGATCATAGGCCTTGCCAATGTCCATCCTTGGGCGCCCTATATTTTCAGCCTCCTGATAGGCAGTCTGATACTCCTGGTTACCTGGGCCACCTCCGGACTCATATTCAACATACTGTTCGGGCGGTCCCTTTTCATGTTTTCAAAAATGCGCGGACTGACCATCCGGCTTTTTCTTCCCCTCATGACTCTGGTCGGCAGGATATTCGGCATTCCCAAAGACAGGATCCGCTCCTCTTTCGTCAAAGTCAACAATGATCTTGTTGAGAGCCGGGTAAAACGTTTCGAACCCAAGGAATTGCTCCTACTTATGCCCCACTGTCTGCAACGCTCCAAATGCAAGATGCGGCTTACCTATTCCATCCACAACTGCAAACGATGCGGCAGGTGTCCCATAGACAACCTTATTGATTTGAGCGAACATTACGGCATCCACCTGGCCATTGCCACAGGCGGCACCATTGCCAGAAGAATAGTCGTCCAGCGACGTCCGAAACTGATTCTTGCCGTGGCCTGCGAACGGGACCTTGCCAGCGGCATCCAGGACACCTATCCCCTGCCGGTGTTCGGTATTCTCAATTTCCGCCCCAATGGTCCCTGCCTTGACACCAACCTGCCCCTTGATGTCCTTGAAGAAGCAATCCGCAGATTCATGGATCCCCGTTGTTATCCGGAGAATCGACCTGTTTCTCTGGATAAAATGCGACTGATCAAAGGCGGCGAGCACTCCGCAGAAGAACAACAGACAAAAAATATCGGTTAGAAATCTCTGACCATCCTCTTCATACAACAACTTTAATCAAGAATGAAAACCGTCACGGCCAACAGGCTACGGCCGGTTTTCCGGTAACAAACAATGGGAATTCCTGCATTACAAAAACGGCGAATCGGCACTTATATCATTAAACAACTGCTGACACGAAAACAACGCTTTCCTCTGGTACTGATGCTGGAGCCGCTCTTTCTCTGCAATTTGCACTGTAAGGGATGCGGCAAGATCAATCAGCCCAAAGAGATCCTGGAACAGATGCTCAGCGTTGACCAATGCGTCGGGGCGGCTGAAGAATGCGGAGCGCCGGTGGTGACCATTGCCGGCGGGGAACCGCTCCTGCACCCGGAGATAACCACTATTATCGACGAACTTATACAGCGCAAACGATTTGTCTATCTCTGCACCAACGGCCTGCTCGTCGAACGAAAACTAGCTCAATTCTCCCCCAGCCCCTACCTGACCTTCAACATCCACTTTGACGGTTTGGCAGAGCGGCATGATGCCGCCGTCTGCCTGGACGGTGCCTTTGACAAGGCAACAAATGCCATTAAAACACTTGTCGCCGCAGGATTTCGAGTCACCACTAATACGACGTTTTTCAAGGGGCAGACCGCTGAAGATGCGGGTCGTCTTTTTGACCACCTCTCCGGACTTGGAGTGGAAGCCATGACCGTGGCCGCCGGATTCAACTATGAAAATGCCGATGACCAGGACAGTTTCCTTGGCCGGGACGGGACCAAAAGACTGTTCCGGGAAATTTTACGGACCGCCAAAAAATCATGGACCTTTAATCATTCCGGCATGTATCTCGATTTTCTGGCCGGTAACCGGAATTTTGCATGCACCCCCTGGGGAAACCCCACCCGTAGTCTCAAGGGATGGCAACATCCCTGCTATCTGTTAAACGACGGCTATGCGCAAAGTTTTCAGGAGTTGATGGAACAAACAGAATGGGACCGATATGGGGTCGGCAATGATCCACGTTGCGCCGACTGCATGGTCCACTGTGGTTTTGAACCAACGGCAGTGCTGGAAACCGTCAAGCATCCATTACAGGCCCTGACCGTTGCCATCCGGGGACCGGGCCGCTGATTCAGCAGAGGAAAAGTCAAGCAAGGGCTGCCGGATCACATCCCATGCCCGGCGCATACCGGCTGTAGCCTGTGAAAAATCTCCGGCCATCCGCAATAAACCGAAGAAAAGCCGGGGTTGTCTGCACACAGCTGCCATAAGATGAAACGGCCTGCTGTTGCCCCTATCGTCGACGCCTTGGAGTAATTCACGCTCAACACCCCGCTTAGCCGGGTCACAAATGACCCGGAGGCAAAAAAAGGGCAGCCCCTTCCGCAGGGCCGCTTCCGCAACACCCGCACTTTCCATATCCACTGCCAGGGCGCCTGTGCAGTCATGGGCTTTGGCTTTGTCTGCCGGTGTCAGTAAAGGCTCGTCAACACAGAGAACCATACCGCGCCGGTACCCAATCCCCTGCTCTCTCAAAACAGCTTCCAACATATCCACCAGCGCCACGTTCAGATGGTATGACTTCTTCAGACAAGAGAGCCGAAAACATTGATTATAGATACCGTCCACCAAAATAATGGTTCCCGGCGCTAACCCGGGAGCCATTCCTCCGGAAACACCGATATTTCCCAGCATAGTTCCCGCAGGCAGTCCTAAAGCCTGTCTATAAGCCGATTCACACCCCATACCGCATTGACGTATGGTTATGTCCGCCGCCGGTGGGTTTGCAAGTATTTTTCGTTCTGCGGCAAGGGCCGTCAGAATGGTCAAAAGTGGTGGCTGTTTATGAAAATTGTTCATGATTTGTCTATTACCATATTGAGGTTTATGCGGGAAGCGACTATTCTTCGGCAAAGGTCGGATCATATCTGATTACAGGGTTTATAACTA
>WGCP01000301.1 GCA_015493715.1 Desulfobulbaceae bacterium | reverse complement strand
TTACTTGATGAAAGCGTCATATTATTTTCTACCGCAGTTGCCGCTATAATGGCATCACCTGACCGTACCCCCGAGGCCAATGCATATTCCTCGATGTATATTGAGGCGCGATGACCAATATTTTCCGTCAATGGAAGTACCTTGAAGTGATACTCAGTTAAAAAATTTTTAATGATTGTGTGCTGCGTCTTTTTTTGCGCGCCCTGCAAAAGTTCCATATATGTCTGGATGGAAAGATACCTTTCTCTCGTCCTTTCCATGAGTTCCGCTGCTTTGGTATTTCCTCTCTGCACCCATATGAACATATCGGTATCAAAGATCATCATACCTGCCCTTCCTCAGATGCTCTACCTGGTCCAATATTGAGTTGTCGTTGTCTGGAGAAGACATCCCGAAAAAAGGATGCTCGGTTATTTTTTTCCCTTTCCGGGGTTGTTCTGAGGAGATGAGAACCCCTTTCATTTTACCTCGATAGAAGATTGTTACCTTTTCGTTTCTATCAAGCGCTTTCAGAACATCATTCATTTTGTACCGTAAATCAACAACAGTGGCTTTCATGGTGTATCTCCCGTTGGTTAAATGTATAGTTGAAGTATACATTAATCGGTTAGTTTAGTCAAGAGGGGGAGCGCTGTTGCCGTCTTGCATAGGCACGTTGCAGTTCTGCTTTTATTCCTCATCATACCGCACAACGGTGTGACGTCAACTTCCAGCGCTCCGTTCCTTGCCTTTTTCTATTCCTTTTCCGAACTCTTTAGCGGGTCGTCGGGACGGGACATACAGGCGCGCAGGGCCTGTCGTTGGGCGACCATGGATCCTCGCCCAACAGATCGCGAGGATGACGGGAAGAGGAGACCGCCGGGAAAAATGCGGAAATATCCGTTGACCGGATACGGGCCATCAGCAAACAACGCCTAAAAAAGAAACTCGATACCCTGTCGAAACGTACAAGCGGAGTTGCGCAGGCTCATCACAGATGTATGGAGAGTAAAAAAAATCAGGACACTTTATTTTTACACCACTCTGGGGATAAATAATGCACCCATTGTTTGTTCGGCTCTCAAATTCAAAATCAATATTGACGAATGACGTAATGCGTCATATTGTGAAAATATGATCAAGTCATTCAAGTGTAAAGATACGGAAAAACTTTTTAACGACATAGGTGTGAAAAGATTCAGAAGTATTTCCAGGACAGCAAGAATAAAACTTGAGGTTCTAAATGCTGCCATCTCTTTGCAAAGTTTGCGAGTTCCTCCAGGGAATAGGCTTGAGCAATTAAAAGGCAACAGAAACGGACAACATAGTATTAGAATTAACGACCAATGGCGTATATGCTTCGTATGGTCGGAAGAAAACGTCTTCGACGTAGAAATTGTTGATTATCACAAGGGGTAAAATCATGGCAAAAAAATTAACTCCAATCACTCCGGGTGATATATTATTGGAAGAATTTCTCAAACCAATGGGAATCACTCAAAATAAGTTAGCAAAGGACATTAATGTCCCTGCAAATCGGGTTAGTCAAATTATACACGGCAAAAGAGAAATTACTGCTGATACTGCGTTACGTCTTGGCAAGTATTTTGGAATTGAATCGGAATTCTGGCTGAACCTACAGGTACGGTACAATATGAAAATAGCCAAAAGCAAAGTGGGTAAAATCATTGATAGAGAAGTCAAAAAACACGTTTCTCAAACGAACTCACTTCTCAAACGAACTCACACAATCTTGTAACTGCATAACGAATTGTTTTCACGAAAAACAAATAGGACGAAAGCTTGGAGCAGGTGATGCGGAACGATAGTAGATTATCCGTGTATCTCAGTGTTTATCCGTGGTTTATTTTTTGGGATGGCCCGGCGGCATCATCATGTCCATCCGCATGCCGGACAATTCCACCGATATCTCCAGGGTTTCATCGGGCAGCAGTTCACGTTTTCTGAAAATTTTCAAGGTCACCGTCTCGCCCGGATGTTTATCAAGCAGGGCGATTTTGAGATCGGCAACATTATGGACCGGATTGTTGTCAATGGCCAGTATGCCATCTCCCTCTTTCAGGCCCGCCTTTTTTCCAAAGCCATGCGGGCTGATGCCGACAATGATGACCCGGCCCTGGCCCTTGGCGGGTTTCTTTTCTTCCAGCATGACCCCGATTTTGGCTGCCGGTTGCAGTTGCATGGGCTCGGTAAAGAGGAGATAATCAATTTTTCTTCCCTGCTCGATGCCCGTGTCCCGGCCGTTATCGCTCACCAGCACACTCTGCCTGATTTGCGGCATTCTGCGCTCTACACGCAGGGGAATGGCGCTGTCCTTGTAGACGTGTCCGGCGCCGGCAATGATGATCATCTGTGATTTGGGGTTGGCTGCGAGATAGTCGGCAATGGACTCGGCCATGGTTTCGTCCCAGATGGCCTGTGCCTGGAGGAAGCCACTGAATTTTTTGTTGCCGCCACCATGGGGGGAGGCCGCGTGTCGGCGGTAAATGTCCATGAGCCGCTTGCGGTAGCCGGGCACATCAAGGTCGCGCGCCAGGGCCATCTGCTGCCGTTCTTCCGGGGAAAGCGCATCGGTGTTACCCTTGGCAAAGACAGTGCTGACGATTTTCTTCTCCAGGTTGAGGCCGATGATGGGGATTTTGTGTTTCCTGCAGAAGCCGATAATGCCTCGATATAACCGGTAGTCATAACCCCATACCGAAAAATAGTGTGATTTTTTAAGAAATTCGCGCTCTGTTGGTATTTTGCCGCTGATATAGTCATCAAGTGCTGTTTGCGAGGAACGGGGAAACATCTCCATGCCGACGGCTATATTTCTCTTTTTGGCATACATCTCCTGCAGGACCTGGAGCTGGAGCATATGATCGCCATAGGCGGTATGGGTCTCGCCGACATAGATGACCCGGCTTTTGGATGCGCTATCCATTATGGCGGAGAAATTTTCAACCGCCTTGACAGGCATTCCGACAGGCGGCCTCAACAGATCATAGATGAGGCCATTATCGGTTTGGTCGACACTCTTTTGCATTATTTTTCCGTTTCGGAAAATGAGCCGGCCATAACTGCCGTAATGGGAAAGCTTTCGTGCCACCGCTCTGGTTTCATCTACGGAATCGGAATCAACCAGGACCATGGTCTGTTCGATATTAAGGGGGTTTTTTCTAACCAGGAGTGAAAAGCCATGAAGACCGCCTTTTTTGTCGCCAAATTTTTTGTTACCAAATTTTTTGTTACCAAACAGGCTTTTTCGCAGGTCGGAATCGCCCGCAAAGAGGAAACTGCCCTGGGTCAGGTCTGCATTGTGGAGTTCACCCGCCTTTTTAGAGGCAACACCCATTTGGCCAAGCAGGTCGGTAAGAGGCTGGTAGACGGCAGCCTCCAGTGCATTGTCGGGCAGGACAATGGTTTTTTTGTCCGCGCCTAAAAAGCGGGACAGGGTAGGGGGGATTTCATCGTTGTCCAGCCCGCGCATCAGGTCATAATCGGGATCAATGATAAGTTCCGTGGGCAGGGTGTTCGTGCTGATGGAAAATTCCTGGTCGAGTTGATTGCAGGCGACAATTTTCTGTTTTTTCCCGGCCAGGGTCTTGATGACAACGGGAACCTGCAAGCTGTATGGTGTTTTGTTCTGTTGCAGCATGTGAAATTCGGTAACACTTGCGCCGTCTTTTTG
>WGCP01000300.1 GCA_015493715.1 Desulfobulbaceae bacterium | reverse complement strand
ATGCATATTGATCCATGCTGAGCAACTCCTTTCCTCCCTGGTTATGGTTTTTCCTCCTACCATAACACCGGGACGATTCTGTGCTCGGGGTGGTCAAATTTCGGTTAGCACAACACCTCTTTCCTGGTCATTTTTAGGTTAGCACAACCACTTTTTTTATGGGTTGCAGAATACAGCCATAATCTGTTGCTGCTTGCCATCCAGGAAAAGATGAACCTGATGAAGTAAACGAGAGCGTTCGGGAATAATCAATGTACTACGTGTATATGCTTCGCAGCATTTCCCAACCAGATCAGACGCATATAGGTTTCTCCAGGGATCTGAAAAAACGTCTTGCAGCTCATAATTCCGGCCAATCATCTCATACCAGCAAGTATAAGCCCTGGATGCTTGCCACTTATCTTGCATTCAGTGATAAGGCGCAGGCCTTGTCTCTTGAAAAATATCTGAAATCACATTCCGGTAAAGCCTTTGCCAACAAAAGGCTCTGGCCAACGGATTGAAGCTCGGGGAGCTATCGAGACCGCCTAGTTCGTAATGACAACCTAAAAATGACCATCTGTGCTAACCCAAATTTGACCACCCCCCGATCTTTGGTTAAAAGCTGATGGATCCAGGCCCCGACCAATCTGGTCCAGCTATGCTGGTTTATTCCTGAAAGGGTGGGGTTACATCAAAGACCGCAACTCTGATTTTTTCCTGTTGGGCCGATGGCACCAATGATTGCAGAGCGTTTTTCAATTCTTTGGCAGATTGCGGCATGGCAATCCCGTCCGGTGGAGTTTTCATGTTTCTGGTTCGTTTATCGCCGAACCAGAATACCCCATAGATACCATAACCAGCTGCACCGGGGTCTCTGGCATACATCCGTTCCAGTTGGTTTGCGCAGGCTGTCCATAAATCTGGATGGCAATCCCGTTTCAGTTCGATGGGGAGTCGCATTTTGCCGGGGCCGAAGATCATGATGTCGGATCTTTTATCCGCTGCCATGTGTCCTTCGGGTTCAAGATAAAGATCCATAGGGAGCAGTTTTGGTTGAAGTAGATCTATCAATCGGTCACGGCAGATATCTTCAATTTCTGGGGTATTGATCTTGCCGTGGGAATCACAGCTCCAGAAGGCCTTATAGGGATCGCTATTCGTGTATTTGATTTCATGTTTAAGGCTTTGGATATGATCCACAACAAGGGTATGTAGATCAGCGATATTGGCAGGCTTGCCGCCTTTCAACGATTCAATTGTTTCTGCCCAGCAAGGTTGCCTGTACTCCGCCTCACGGCGGACAACGGTCTGGTTGGCTAGGCTGTGCCTCAGGTGATTATGGTAAGAAGAAAGGTTATCGTCGGCAAGAAGGCGTTTAATCGCTTCCGTAGCTTCGGAAGTCGGGTTTGTTGCCAGTTTATTGATATTTTCCCAAACCCATTCCGCAGCGTCCCAAAGGTTCTGATCTCCAGAGGTAGTGGACGGTCTGGAGATATTTTCATAAGCTCTTCCGGCGATGAAAATACAACATTTAAGTTGGTTGACTGATAGTTGCAGGGATTTGCCAGTTTCCTGCAGTATGGCACGCTGGCTCATGTCACGCTGGAGCCAGACAATATCTTTGTGGCGTGCGCTGTAAGCCTTGAGTGGCTTGCTGTAATCATCAGGTTTGAGCAGAAAAGCAGTGACCAGCCAGAGTTGGCGTTGTTTCCCGTGACAAGACACGATGCCATGTTGAGCCTGTTGTATCAGGGTCTCCCTGGACTTTGGATCATAAAATCCGGCCAGAATGAGTGATTCCAGAAAACCGGGCTGGCAACACGGAAACTGTTTGAGTAATTTCAGGGCGACTTTGCTCCGCCAGCTTTTTGTCTCGTCGTTATGCTGCAGGTAATAGAGCATGGTGATGTGCGTTTTTTTCTCCTGCAGTTGCGTTCGGGCGATTTCTTCGTACACGGGTTCAACAATATCTGGTCGTTCCCGGAGTAGTTGGGGCCGCCATTCACGGTCTTTGTCACCGTCACTGTTGACAGGTAGTTCCGTGACAATGGCCAATGCTGACTTGAGGAGATCATCAGAAAAACTTTTGAGATTTTTTTCCTGCCGCAGCCAGGTCTCATTTATGCCCGCCAGGACAGCATGCCACCACGGCCGATATTGGTTTTGAGCAAGGGAAAGGGCAACCTCATGTGGGGTCGGGAGGTCATCACGCTCAAGAACCGCTGCAAAGCCGGACAAGGCCAGATCCACATATTTTTCGCCTATGGTTTCACTGAGTCGGCTATGGGGTGGCAATGATTGATCAATGTCGGAAAACTTTGCAAAATAAATCATTGCCAGAAAACCAATGTTACGGAGATGTTCACCGGCTTCTATCGCTCCTTGTGTTTTCTCCAGGTTTCCTTGGGTTTGTTTTCTTTGGTTTTCTTTTTCCTCTTTATGCTTGAGCCTTCTTTCAAGCTCTTTTAAATGCCAGTCATAAATGGTACATTGACAGCAGGCATCACAAACAGGTTGCAGCGATGGATGCTGTCTTGCCAGGGCTTGAAATTTATCGAAAAATTCCAACATTCGTTCAGCTTCAAGATGAAAAACCTGAGAGCCGCATTTTTCATACAAAGAATGGTCTGCATCAGATAGATCAGATTTTTTCTCAAGTTCTCTGAACACCAAGCGTATCAGGTCTTCGCCAATAAGGGAGCGCATGGTAATCTGTTCAAAATCTGACCAGAAGTCCCTGTATCTATCTTTCTCGACCTTGGCGATAGCCGATAGCAGCATCTTAAAGACAAGGGAGTGATTCTGCTTAAGCCAGAAATTGATATCATGATGGTTACTGGTCCTGTGTCTGCCTCTGAAAAAGAACCACGTTTTGAGCCATGCCCACAATCGTACCGATTGGGGGGTAAAATCAGTTTGAAGAAGCCGAAGAAGTAATTGTTCAAAAACATATCCAATAATATGCTGATTTGTTCTTTTACCCTGGAATTCCTCGCCCGTGTCAAGCACTGTCAGGGTGTCAAGAATATCTGGAAGTGCTTTTTCCGGCAGCGTTGTCGCCAATCCCCATAATTCTCCGATAGCATGTTCTTCGGTATCATGGAGTACATCATGACAAACGGAGATCACATCTTCCGGTTGAAAAGTGTGTTCATACAATCTGGATAAAATTTCTCCACGGAGTCGTGCTGTCTGGGGATTTTTTTTCAGGGTAGAATGGAAAATATCAACAATCTTCTTTTCGCTGTTGGGAACAACGTTGAGCAATGCTTCAACGGCCAATGCGGCCTCATTGAAATTCTTGCCGGATTCAACAATACCCAATAAAATATCTTTCATCTGCCGCAGTTCAGGTCCATTGGCAATGGCTTCAAGAATGAGTGTTCGGAGGTAGAAGGAACCTGAGTTCAGCAGAATATCCCGGAAGGAATCCACCATATCCTCCCCTGATAAAGCCCCCAGTTGAACATGGGCCCAGTTACCATCCCGAAACCAGGGATCGGATTTCGATAACCGGTTCAGGTTTTTCAATAATTTTTTTCGAAGAGATAGTGGTAAAGAAGCTGCGTCACCATACATTAAAATGCCGTAGGGATCATTTTGTAGGCATATCTCGGCATGTTCAGGAAGGAAAAGCGGCAACCAACCATACAGACCCCGCAGTTCTGAAGCGGGACAGCCGTCCTTGCCGATAAGGCTCAAGGCCCGATAAAAAGGATACCCTGCCCGGACTTTCCCGGCCAGCCATTGAGCGCCTAAAAATTCAGCCACGGTTCTATGAATGTAGGTAACCGCTTCATTCTCAGTATCAACAAAAGAAAAACATCTTCTCGTCAGGCAGGCCTGAAGTTTTTCCTTGTGCTGAAAATCAATGGTTCTGTATGAAGGAAACTCACTGGTTGCCGAACTATTTTCCCGCAAGGAAACACCTGGTGCGCCTGAAATAAGCAAAGTGGCGGAGACTGCCCCGGCCGACTCAATGAGTTCCGAGGAACTAAAAGTCCCCTGTCCAGTCCTGGCATGTTCGGTGTCGTGCTCTTCCAGTAAAAGGTCACAGGATTTTTCAAAAAGCTCTTTACGCGTGGTCGGCCATGTGCCGTTACGGACAACATCCGCCAACATGATCAAGGTCTGGGGGTTGCCAAGAAGAGCGGTAAGGTTGAGTGATTCCGCTTTGGTTGTAAACCTTTTAGGATCAAAGATTTCCTTCTTGCCTAATATGTGAGTGATTTCTTGCTCAGAAAGGGGCTCAAGGTTGAGAACAACAAAAGAGGATTCTGCGAAAAACCGCTTGAAAAGTGAGAGGTCGCTGTCGCCAAGCCAGTCCGCACTTCTACAGGAAAGACGGATTTTGGGTTTTCCCTGCTCCTGCAGCATCCGCACAAGTTGGATGACCAGGCTCCGATCATCACTTCTGGAGCGATATTCATCAAGCCCGTCAAGATAAATTATGTCTTGTCCTACGGGAATACCTGGGACCGCCATAAATTCTCGAACTCTGCAGCTGCCAACCCTTTCTTCACGAGCCGCTGCCTCAAAAGTATGTGTTTTCCCCGCCCCCGGATCACCAAGAAGAATAATATTTGCAAAAAAAAGATAATCAGAAAAAGATTTTCTTTCTCCTTTGCTATCTGATTGAGAAGACTCAATAACTGTTACGGCCCTGGCCAGTGCGTTTCGCATTTCAGTCTATCGAACCTGTTAAAAAATCCATAAAGCTCTCAGGCGTCACTACGGAACATTCCGCATCCGGATAGGCCCGGGTAAAGGTTTTGGGGATTCTTGCCTTTGACTTGGGGTTCCATTTAAATTTCCAGGCGGTCAGAGACTGGGCGGACTCTTCAATATAGTCGATCTCCTGCTGCTGGGTTGTTCTCCAGAAGTATTTGTCCACATTAAGGCCCATGTGGGCAAGTGATTTCATCCGTTCGCTGATGAGAAAATTTTCCCATAACGGCCCCATGTCAGTACGCTGGGAGGGGAACTGAAAATTGTTTATAATGGCATTGCGGATTCCGTTGTCATAAAAATAGAATTTTTTCCCCTTCCTGATTTCGTTGCGCACGTTTCTGGAAAAGGCGGGCAGGCGAAAAATGACAAAGGCTTTTTCCAGCAGAGTGATATATTTTTCAACGGTCTGGTGGTTGGCACCGGTCAGGCGGCTGAGTTCATTAAACGAGACCT
>WGCP01000299.1 GCA_015493715.1 Desulfobulbaceae bacterium | reverse complement strand
ACCCGAAAAACATTATCTTCTACCTCTCTCTGTTTACAGCAATAGTTTCCCCGGCAACCCCATTATACCGGCGCTCTTTGTACGGGCTGTGGATGGCCGCAATGGTCCTGGGCTGGGACATGATGGTTGCCCTGGTGATCAACAGACAAAGAAAGGCCGACCTGTCAGGGGCCTGGCTCTTCCGAATGGAAAAACTTGCAGGGCTGGCCTTGAGTTTTTTTGGGGCAGCCCTTTTTCTGCAATAATTATATCCTGACGGGGGAAACCTCGGACAGACCACATTTTCTATTTGGGAAGCTGCTTTTCTCGGGCTTCCAGGTTTACCTGGTGTGACACACTTTCCAAGCATTTTGATTGTTTCCCTTGTGAATCGATCGTTCCCAAGGGCAAAATTTGACCAGCCGGTATACGCCCAGTGATCCTCATTTGATACAAAGCAGGCTTGCCGATTATTTCTACGCTGAATGACGTGAACAGCTACCCATGCAGGAGAAATTTTGGATGATCGAGCCACAGCTATCATTGTAATTTTTCAGAGTAAAGAAGCATAAATATATTTTTACTGGCATACATTGCTCTTCGCAAGAATTTAATTTTGCTCTGACCGTTTATATATATGAGATTTTGACAAAATTACGCCGTGAAGAATTGGCACAAGTTGCGATTACCCATGAACTGACTGTCGTTGAGGATGATACCTGTAACCTGACCCCCCTCAAAATAATTCACAGCCAAAATCACTATGAGTCGATCAGACTTAAAGCTAAATTCCTGCAAACTTTATTTGTAAAAAACATTTATCATCCTGTTTTATCGTTATTATGGTTGATTTCATTTTACATTCGGCGTATATTTCCATGTAATTTCAATTAATTACATAAATGGGAAACTTTATGAGCTCAAATTTCATAACCACCAACAGAGATCAGCAGTATCTCTTCCCGCCATCAGATCAAGACTGGTTACCGGAAGATCATCTGGCTCGATTTGTTGTCGATATAGTATCACAGCTCAACATACGTTCGTTAACTGAAGCATATGGTAGCAGAGGATCAAAAGCCTATCATCCCGAGATCCTTTTATCATTATTGTTCTATGGGTATGCTACTGGAGTATATTCCAGCAGAAAAATTGAACAAGCAACCTACGATTCTGTTGCTTTTCGTTTTATTTCCGTCAATACCCATCCCGATCACGATACCATAGCCACATCCCGCAAACGCTTTCTCGACCAACTACAACCATTTTTTGTGCAGATTTTGGTACTTGCCCGTGAAATGGGAATTATGAAACTAGGCAAGGTCAGTCTTGATGGCACCAAAGTTAAGGTAAACGCTTCCAGGCATCATGCCTTGAGCTGGGGACATGCTTGTAAACTTGAAAAACAATTGCAAGCCGAAGTTCAAGAACTCATGCGGCTTGCCGAAAAAGCCGATTCAGAGAAGATTCCTGATGGGATGGATATTTCAGAAAAATTATTTCGTCGTCAAGATCGACTTACTGCTATTGCCGAGGCCAAAGAAAAGATCGAACAACGTGCTGCTGAACGATATGCATTTGAACAACAAGAATACGATAAAAAAGTGGCCAAGCGTAAAGCAAAAGCAGAGGAAACTGGTAAAAAACCTCGCGGCCCTAAACCCAAAGCACCGGAATCTGGTCCCCGCAAGAAAGATCAAGTTAATTTAACTGACGAAGAATCTCGTATTATGCCTAATCAGGTAAAGGATTTGAACAGGCCTACAATGCCCAAGCTACTGTCGACGTTGATACCATGATTATGGTTGAATCTCACGTCAGCCAATCACCAAACGACAAGAAAGAAATCAGTCCAACCCTTTTGGCTTTAAAATCTCTACCTGAATCATTGGGTAAGGTTGACAGCATATTGGCTGATGCAGGTTATTTCAGCGATACCAACATCTCATTCTGTGAGAAAGCCGAGATAGAACCACTCATCCCACCTGGTCGAGAAAAACATAATCAATCTATTATTGAACGATTTGCCCATCAAAATCCTTTGCCAGAAGATGCGGATACAATAAGCAAAATGCGATACAAGCTAAAAACTGATGAAGGCCGCAAACTTTACGCGAAAAGAAAAAGTACTGTGGAGCCAGTATTCGGCATCATCAAACATGTCATGGGATTTCGACAATTCCTTCTTCGTGGATTCGAGTCTGTCATCGGAGAATGGACTTTTGTTTCCATGGCTTGGAATTTAAAGCGGATGTTTGCCTTAAAAGTGTAATTATGTCAAAGATCAGTACAAATAAACAGGTTTGGGGCTCTTATTGATCAAAAAGTTTTCCCCATGCTGCAAAAGTTCTTATTTACTGCAATTTTTAAAATGGGTTGTCGGTTTTTTATTTTAATAGAAGTTCTAACTCCGACAGACTCATAGAACCAGTATTATCGTATCAGCGGCAATACGGAAAAAGAAAAACAGATGACCGCCCGTCTT
>WGCP01000298.1 GCA_015493715.1 Desulfobulbaceae bacterium | reverse complement strand
TGCATATTGATCCATGCTGAGCAACTCCTTTCCTCCCTGGTTATGGTTTTTCCTCCTACCATAACACCGGGACGATTCTGTGCTCGGGGTGGTCAATTTTCGGTTAGCACAACACCTCTTTCCTGGTCATTTTTAGGTTAGCACAACCAGAAGTAAAATGTAACCGGATGGATAGCACCATTTCTGTATAGATTAAACAGGATCAATATTGGAAAAACATATACTAATCCTATTTTTCTTTTGCCAAGCAGAACAAAGGAGAGGTGTAGCAACCATCCGAAAACAAACAAGCCGATAAAACAAAAAATATTCAGCAAGTTTCTTGATATTCCCGCAGCATGTCCATGGGTAAATTCGTATAGTTCTTGTTTTGCCTGTTCCATGACTTCCTCCCTAAATACTATTTTGATATACGTTTTTTTTCCTGAACGGACATCCTCCTTTTTTTAAATGGGTTGTCCATTTGCCACTGAAAGAAGCAAAGAAAATGCCAAGTGATCTTGACGGCAACATTTGAGTATAATATCAATTAATTACGTTCTGATTCCGGACTTATTACAATTCAGCAAAAACCGTTGGTTGAGTTTTCAGGTTGAGTTGTGTACATTACGTTGGCTTATCTTATAATCCAACACGCTAATCAGTGAGGTTCGGCATGAAAATAGAGTGTGTAAAAATCACGTATAAATCCACCTCCTTCTCAACAGAAAAATGCACCCTGGGGATAGTCGATGAAAGCATCAGGGCATTGACAGACTCCAATGATCCGGCTGTCTATCTTTTTGCCAATGATCAACTCGAGGAACTGCGGCAATTTGACCATCTTATCGTTGACCGCAAACAAAAAAATGTCCATAAAGGGCTGGCTGAATATTTTTTAAAGCAAACAACTGATAAAATTCAACTCCTTGCCACCACTTATTCTACGGCAAAAAAAATGTTCAGCGGCCTGCGGCCATTATTCAAACGGATAGAGACTTACAAGGGAAAGAGCATCTTTTTCATGGGGGTTGACCAAGAGGTATTCCAGGCTGTTTTACGTGATGCTGCAATGACACCGGTCGAAGAATTTCGTCCAGCTCACCGGGAGGACCGGACCTGTATCGTAGAGGCGAAGCATGAGCAAGCCTTTGGTGAGCGGGAATATGGTCTGTTGACCTATCTTGAAAGGCGTTATCGGGAAACACCGGATAGAACGAATGCCGTTAAAGAGCATTATGTCGGCAATTCAAGAGCGGTCCGCATTACCAGAATGATGACCCTGGCCGCTGCCGATGCTGATGTTCCTGTCCTGATCATCGGTGATACCGGTACCGGCAAGGAAGTGGTGGCCCGCCAGATCCATGAACAAAGCCAAAGAAAAAATGAACTCTTTCAACCGGTCAACTGCGGCTCCATACCCAGGGAATTACTGGAGCTTGAGTTGTTCGGATGTGAAGCGGATGCATTGCAAAAGGGCTATCCCCTGAAACAAGGGCTTTGGGAAAAAACAGGTCATGGCACCCTGTTTCTTGATGAGATCGGTGATATGAGCCTCGACCATCAGGTCAGGATATTACGGGCTCTGGGAGAAGGCACCATTCGCAGGGTAGGCGGGACAAAGGATATTACGGTGCATGCAAGAGTTCTGGCCGCGACCAATAGAAATCTTTTCTCCATGGTGCAGGCAAAGACCTTTCGGGAAGATTTGTATTACCGGTTACGCGGTTTTTTCATCCGAACACCAACCCTGAGGAATCACCCCGAGGACATTCCGGCAATTGCACAACACCTCTGGCAAAAGATAACGGAGAAACCCCAGGCTTGTCTCTCTCCCGAAATCCTGGCCGGGCTGGGCAGGTACTCATGGCCCGGCAATGTCCGGGAACTCAAAATGGTTTTGACCAATCTTTATGCCCTTTTTCAATCAAAGGATCCGACCCCGTCCAATCTGCAGGAGATCTTTCACCTGGAAGGACAGGTCAATGTCGCCACCGATTGTACCCAAGAGGTGTCATTGGATGAGATGCAGATTCAACGGGCGCATTGCCTGCGACATCTCAACCGCACCTATGAAGTCTTCCATGCCTGCCGGCATAAATTGCATGCCCAAATGGACGGAGAAGAGGAGCCGAGAACCTCTACTGCTTCCTTGCGCGATTCACTGAACTTTCTTCATCATGAGGTTGAACAACTCTGCGCCCAACCACTGTATTTTCATAAAAACAGCGTTTTTTCCGCAGTCTATGATTTCAAGGGAAAGATCGTCTACCTACGCAGTCTCCTGCAGAGAGACCAGCAGGATGCTATTGCATACATCGCCTCGGACATGACAGGAGCGATAGACAATATTCTGGCATTGGTTTTCCAGGAAATTGAGGCTGTTATGGCTGAGGGGTAACCTATTTTTTTAAGAGTCTCCCCAGCAAATAAGTAAAACTGACAGGAGTTGATGAAAACATTCAACCTGAGAGCATAATGTATGTATCAATTCTGTTTTGAACCTGTTGAGTAAAAAAAGGTCGATTTTCTTCATACCTCAAGTTTCGGAGTTGGTCGATACCTGACAATAAGAATGAGTCAACCACGCAAAATAATTACATATTAATGTGAAAAGCCTTTCGCTTTTTGATATATTGGAAATTGCGAAATCTTCAATAATATCAGAAAGGAAAGGCTTAAATGGATAATACCAAACAATATCGGGATCAACGAGAAGCAAGACAAGTGCAGAACAGGATTTCCTCCTTTATGAAGGATTTCAAGGTCGGAACCCTGTTGCATGGCAACGGGATCAGAAAACTGCGTGGCGTATCCCCGTGGTTGTGCTAACCTAAAAATGACCAGGAAAGAGGTGTTGTGCTAACCGAAAATTGACCACCCCGAGCACAGAATCGTCCCGGTGTTATGGTAGGAGGAAAAACCATAACCAGGGAGGAAAGGAGTTGCTCAGCATGGATCAATATGCAT
>WGCP01000297.1 GCA_015493715.1 Desulfobulbaceae bacterium | reverse complement strand
ATTATAATCTGCCATCTGTAATGAACGGCTATCGCCCGCAGGGGCGGGCTCCTACAACTTATTTATTAGATCGCGGGGAAAATCCGCCTTAGGATAATTCGCGGCTAAAGCCGCTCCTACATGAAATTTACCCTTAAATAATCATGTTAAACAAAAATCCGGTAAAAAGAATACCGCTGCCGACCACGGCAATGAATACGGCGATCAATTTTGGTTTGAGTACCTTGCGCAGGATCACCATTTCCGGGAAAGACAGAGCGATGACACTCATCATAAAGGCAAGCACCGTGCCCAGAGCCGCGCCCTTACCAAGCAGGGCTTCAACAATGGGAACAATGCCGGCGGCATTGGAATACATGGGAATACCGAACAGAACAGCTACCGGAACCGACCACCAGGCGCTTTTTCCCATAATGGAGGCCATGAAATCTTCAGGCACATAGCCATGGATTGCCGCCCCGACGCCGATACCGGCGACTACATAGATCCAAACCTTGCCGACGATATCGCGTACCGCTTCCCGGCCACGCTCCAGTCGGTCCGCCCAGGTCAATTTTTCTTCAACCACCACCGCCTCCGCAGCCCGCAGTTCCTGGACCCAGTCTTCCACCCAGTGCTCGAGATGAAAGCGGCCGATGACCCAGCCGGAGACCATGGCAATAACCAGGCCGCTAATCAGATAGATGGCGGCGATCTTCCAGCCCAGCAGTCCATAGAGCAGCACCAGGGCAATCTCATTGACCATGGGAGCTGCGACAAGAAAAGAAAAGGTAACTCCCAACGGCACCCCGGCCTGGACAAATCCCAAAAAAAGCGGCACGGCCGAACAGGAACAGAAGGGAGTAATGATGCCGAGCAGGGACGCCATCACGTTGCCGACGGTTTCCCTTTTTCCGGCCAGATATTTTCGAGTTCTCTCCTGGGTAAAGAAAGAACGAATCATGCCGACAATAAAGACAATCAGGGTCAACAGCATCATAACCTTAGGGACTTCAAAGACAAAAAACCTGATTGTTTCCCCCAGGTGGCCACTTTTCCCCAGACCAAGCCAGGAATAGGTAAAGATGTCTGCAAAGGGGGCCAATTGTTCGTAAATAACATACCAGAGAACAAGTCCGGCCAGGCCCAATACGGCGGCCTTTCCCATATTGAATCCTTTATTATGTACAGGATTGGTGCTCCCGCTATCGGCACAGTTGCATTCCGGTGTCTGTATAGGTTCCATATCTTTTCCTCAGTTTTTCTCAGAGCAACGCAAAAGGGTCGTGACTTCGGCCAGCGACCTGCGCATATCCGTCAATAATTCGTCATCATCAAGCCATTGGCACAATTCGACCAACATGGTTTCCACATACACGGACTGACTTCCATCACTCAAGCTGAAAATTATCCGACTTCCCTGCCGCTCTTTTTCTATAAAGCCGGCATATTCAAGGATCTTCAAATGACTGGAAACCGTTGGCTGGGCGAGCCCCAGCACCCTTTGTATTTCACGGGCACAAAGCCGGTGGCCCTGTAATAATTTAATAATTCTTAGGGCACGGATAAAAATAATTATCCCGTAATGCGCCGAATTTTACTTCAGATTCAAGGCGTGAAAAAGAGCGCATATTAACGATATGTAACCTTTTTCACAACGAAGAAACTGGAGCAAAAGACAAGCAGAATGGAATAATTATTTTTCAACGGGCCCTTACCCTGCCGGGATCAGACAGGGCCTTCATAACAGAAATAAACTTATCCATAGTAGCTTTAATTTCAATAATCTCTATATCGCCATCTGACGATTAAGATAAAGCGAATATTCTTTTTGTCAATCTTTTTTTCAGAAGAAAAGATAATGAAGGTGTGCAACGGCGTAGTCAGTAATCTTTACCCGATTCTTTCAAAATCACCTGCCACCGACCGAGCCCATCGCTATTTTTCCGTACCTGTATCAAAGACCAGATGTTTCCCCAGGTCATCCCATACCTCAGCGGGGCCTATACACAATACCTGATCTTCGGTCTGCAACCGCAAAGTATCATACGAGAGCAGGGAGTGGCGGCCTCGAAAGACGGCAACGATGCGGGCAAGTTTCCTTTTTTCCTCGGGCAGCACATCCATGATTTCAGCAATTGTCTTCCCGTCTGCCGATATCTTTACTCTGCCCATACGCAACTGTTTTTCATCGGAAAGATCTATCGGAATCCCTGTTTTCAGGAGTTGTTGCAACTTAATATGTTCGCTGGGACCGGCTAACTGGATTTCATGGGCATTAAGGATATGTAAAGCGGCAAGCATGTATTCGGCATGGTGGGCGGGCGAATGTTCCCGACCCTCAACCTGGGCCTCGTATAAACAAGGATACGATAAATGATCCGCAAGAATATACTGGATAAAATAACTGATGGAAACGGCCAGGGCCGTCACAACCAGAAGCTGATAGCCCCCGGTCATTTCAACGACCATAAGTAGAGTGGCAATGGGAACCCGCCCTGCAGCGCCGAATACCGCCGACATGCCGACAACAACAAAGGGAGCCGTGGGCAAATGAAAAATCGTTGCCAACGCCCCGCCAAGCATGGCCCCCACATAAAGACTGGGCGCAAAGACACCACCCGATCCACCGGAAGAAACCGTGAGCGACATGGCGACTATTTTGGCCAATGGCAGAATACACAACAGCCACAGGCCGAGTTTCCCATCAATTGCCAACTGAATCCACCCATATCCCCCGCCGAGAACCTGCGGCAATACCAGGGCAAGGAGACCAAGCAAAAGGCCGCCTATAGCCGGTTTGAAATGGGGAGGGCAGGGAATTTTATGGAAGAGATCACGCATACCGTAAAAGGCCGGGGGCAGGACGGTTGCCACAATACCGGACATGATCCCGAGAACCAGATACCACCCATATTCGGAAGTTGTCGGCAACAGTAAAGAATCAGGGACGATGAAAAGTGGTGTAAAACCACCGAACAGACCATTAAGGCCATAGGCAACAATTGATGCCACCATGGTGTACAGCAGGGCGGAGGCCTCAAACTCCATACCGCCATACAGGACCTCAATGGCAAAAAAGGCGGTGCCCACCGGAGAACGAAAGATGGCGGCAAGCCCGGCGGCCATTCCCATGATAATCAACAACCGCCGGTCTTCATCGGATCGATGGCCGAAATCAGCATAGATTGAACCAACACCAGCCGTAATGAGGGCGGTCGGTCCTTCCCGTCCGGCTGCCCCACCTGAACCAATGGTGATCGCCGAGGCAATGGTTTTAATCGGCGCCACCCGGGGCCGAAGATATCCCTTCATGTGATGAAAAGCTTTAACGACGGTATCGGAGCCATGTCCTTCCGCCTCCGGAGCAAAAGCATAGACGAGAAAACCGGAAATCAGGCCGCCAATTGTGGTCACAACCGGGATCAGCCACAAGCCATGTGGTCCGATAACCTGAACCAGATGCCCTCCCTCGGTAGGCAGACCGGGAGCTGAATACCCGGCTATGGTCCCTTGGAGAAATAATGAAATATAGCGGAGCAGCAAATTGAAAAACTGGGCGGCACCGGCTCCGACAATCCCGAGAAGGAAGGCATCAAGTATGAGTCTATGTTGGCGTTTCATAAAAGTTTTTTTTCAGATCAATTATACGACGGATATGCTTTTTGGGTCTATCCATTTATTGGAGGGAACAAATTGATGGAACAGTGAAAAATTTCCACATTCATAATGCATTGTATGGAAATTTATTGTTTGCAGCCTTGTTTATTTATTGTTGGCAATAGTGCATATCCAAATAGATAGCTACAATTTTTTCTTCTGAAAGATCATTTCATGATCTTCCGTCCTTCATTTGGTTCCGGACCGGAAGATACTGTTTTTATGGTCATCTCAAAATATCATTTTCTCTGCCTGATTCCGGTTCATACCCCATATTCGCTTGCAAACATCATTTTTCCTGATAGTTCATCCGCCGTAATTTTCCTTTTATATGACACATTGTGCCTTTCTTACTGGACAAGTCATCTCTTCATCCTTACTCTTTTCAGTACGGAAACAAAAGATACAACTATAAATATTAAATGGGAAAATATGGAGTCATCATTCTCAGTGCCGGCACAAATAATGTTCCATATTTTTTTCCACGGCTCAACATTATGGTGACACAGCGTATCAATAAATTTTCTGTAAGTTTTTTCTCTGGGCAAAGCCAAACCCTACGGCATGATATAGGAATGACAACCGATACAAGTAACCAATCCAGCAAGAATGATAACTTCACGAGAAGGAGGTGATTGCATTATCAACATGAGAAGCTGAGCAACAATAAGTGTTAAACCAAGCGATCAAGATCCAATCAATGACGGAGGCACAAAATGAAAAAGAGAATATTATCAATTATCGTACTGTTTGCATTTCTATCAATTCCTGTATGGGCACTGGCGGCAACAGTTGAAGGCACGGTCCAGGGGTTTCAGTGTGTACAGGTCGGTAAGACCTGTCCCGTTGACAAGAAGGATCCTGTAGCGGCTTTTGAGCATAACTTCGTTATCCTCACCTCATCCGGGACTTATTACCTTGTTCCAAATCTTGACAGAGCAGTCCTTGCCAGACATTTAACGGAGACCGTCAAAGTTTCCGGAACAGTTAACAACAAGTACAATTCCATCACCGCCGACAAGGTAGAAGTCAAAAAAGATGGAAAATGGAAGGTGGCCTGGTCAACCGAGATGCAGAAAGAAATTGATGCTGAACTCGAAACAGGCGCATGACCGCGATACAGCAATGTAACCGGCATAGCCTGAACCGAACTGACCAGCCACAAGAATAAACCTCTACGCTGTTATGAACGTTATCATCCTGGTAGAGTAAGACTTATACTTGATGGTGACTTTCATAAAAGTACCAATCGGACGGTTACCGTTTACCTACGGCGACCGTCTTTTTTCGTCACCAATATAGGTATGGTTTTTCCGTAGCTCTTTGGATATAGTTGATTTCATGTGGATCGTTATTCAAATTGTTGCACCGGTTTTTCTGATCATTGGACTGGGCTGGACCATTCGCCGCATCGGCTTGGTTGACGATGTTTTTTTTCAACAGACCAATAAGCTGGTCTTTTATGTCTGCCTGCCGCTTTTGCTGATCTATAAAATCGGCACTGCCGACTTTTCCGCCAGCTTCAATATCCGCTTGATCCTGGCCACTGCCGGTGCCACAGGCTGCTGTTTCCTCCTTGCCTATTTGTACGGCATGCGTCGCGGCTATTCCGCCCCTGTTCTCGGTGCCTTCTGCCAGGGATCCTTCAGGGGCAATCTTGCCTATATAGGCTTGGCTATTGTCTATAATGCGTATGGTAACCCGGGACTGGCCAGGGCCGGCATTCTGCTGGGTTTTCTGGTGCCGGTGCTGAACTTTTTTGCTATCCTTGCCCTTACCCTGCCGGGTCAGCAGCAGTGCATCAGATATGGAAAAATAGCTCGCCGGATGGGAACCAATCCCCTGATTCTCTCCTCCCTGGTCGGTATCTGCTGGAGCTTTTTCCATCTGCCCATGCCGGTCGTATTGGATCGTTCGCTCAGTATTGCCGGCGGCATGACGCTGCCTCTGGCCCTGCTGGCCATCGGCGGCAATTTTTCCATGGCACGGTTGCGCGGCGACCTGACAACCGCCGGTCTTGCAACGGTCATAAAGCTCCTTGTTCTGCCCATGGTGACGGCATGCTTCTTATTTCTCCTTGGCGTCACCGGTCTTGATTATGCCATCGGCCTGTTAATGGCCGGGGCACCGGCAGCTGTTGCCACCTATATTATGGCCTGCCGGATGGGAGGTGACGGCAGACTCGCCGGAACCATTGTTGTCATGAGCACCGGCGCTTCAGCCCTGAGTTATACACTTATCCTGCTCTATCTGCACGCCACCACTCTCGCACGATGATTGCAGCTCTATATGCAGAAAACCCTTGCAATGCACATGAAAAACAACGGTACAAAAAACTCTTTTCCCCAATCCTTACTCGACCCGGAAACCTTCACCCTGACCTATGAGCTGGTGCCGGGCCGGGGAGCAGGGGGAAAAAAAATTGACCGGTTACTGGAATTTGCCCGCCTGGCCGGGGAAGATGGACGCATCAGTGCCCTGTCGATTACCGACAATGCAGGTGGACATCCCGCCCTGGCCTCGATTGCCATTGGCTCGGAGATACAACAGATTGGGCTGGAGCCGCTAATCCATTTTTCCCTGAAGGACAAAAACCGCAACCAGATCGAAAGCCACCTCTTCCTCTACCAGCGGCAACGGTTCAATAACCTGCTCATTCTGGGCGGTGATTTTCCCAAAGCCACCTATTACGGCCAGGCCAAACCGGTCTACGACCTGGACTCCATCCAGACCATCCAGCTTATCGAGCGCATGAAAGCCGGACATTACCGGCATGTGCATGGAGACAATTCTCACGCTCTTCCCTTTTCCTTTCAGTGTGGCTGCGTGGTCTCCCCGTTTAAGATGACCGAAGCGGAGCAGGTCTGGCAGTATGCAAAACTGTTAAAAAAGATACGGGCCGGGGCTACCTTTATTATCACCCAGGTGGGCTATGACCTGAAAAAATATGAAGAACTGATTCGGTTTCTTCGCAATCGGCAGGTGCGGATTCC
>WGCP01000296.1 GCA_015493715.1 Desulfobulbaceae bacterium | reverse complement strand
ATCCAGGGCCTCCATCATCAGAATGTCCTCCACCACCTGACTGTTATAAGGGGCTGTCACCTTTGCTCCGTTAAAGAACTGTGGCGGATTGGCATGATCATCACGCCAACGCCAGGGCAGAAAGGCCCATTTCGGCGGCAGGATGGGAGGACCTGCCGCCATTGCATGTTCCATAACAATTTTGGCCGGACTTCCGGAGGTGTATATCCTGAAATTTACTCCCCGGCCCTCAAGTTGTACCTGGACGAGATTTTTATTCTTCTTGCAAAAATCAATAGAACCGGGCCAATATCCTCCGGCATAAAAACCATAGCCACGAGACGAGAGGAAAAAAGGCGCGTATAGGCCCAGGGAGGGTTTGATCAGCATCTCGACTTTCTGCCCGCGCAGGTTCATGGCCGCTTTTATGCCTTTTTCCCACGATTTCTTTTGATTACCATCCACTGTTCGTTCAAAAACGCCGGTGAAAAATTCATCATCATCAGCCTTGATATTGATGCCCCAACGCAGGATTTCCTCGCCGTCATCGGCAGTTGGGGTCGCAGACAGGAAAAACAGATAATCCTGACCTCTACGTTCCACACGCAGGGTCACTGTTTTTATTCCTTCACATTGACCTTTGAATTTATAAATCATTCCGGTCTCTGTTTTTGCCGTTGCCATTGGTTTTGCCGGAAGCCAGCATTTTTCATCTTCAGTTTCATAAAAGATGGCGCCAATGCCTTTTTTTGAATCACCGATAATCTGTAAAGGCTTATCAAGATTGTCTGATTGCATCTTAAAGGAAAAAAAGTCGGAGGTGCTGCATCCAGGCAAAGCAAAAGAAAGAAGAATTATTGATAAGGGAATGTAAAGTCGCATAGTTATGTCCAGTGTCAGGTGGGGTTATTTTTTCCTAATTTGAGCGTTTTAGGTTTTTATCTTCTTGTCCGATAAAGCACGAGAAACAAACCGGCAAGGAATAATGGCACGCCGATGATCACGGGAAAAATGCGGCCGGAAATCACGGTAGGTTTCGGGGGAATGGAGAATATTGCCAAGGGACTGATTCTGGGTTGGTTGGACTCGGGGTCAACAATGGTCAGGGCTGCGCCGAACGGGCCGGCCTTGATTAAACGCATCTTCCACTCATGATCAGACTCCTGTCCGGGAGTGAGAGATGCAATCCGGATAGCCTTTTGCGCCGACCAGTCCTCAAGATCCACCGGATGTTCGTGGCCGGGCAGAAGGGACACCAGAGATAAATAGACAACCAGGCCCTTGAGTGTTTTTGTGCTGCGGTTAATAACCGTGCCGGTAAAAATCGGCACTTCACCCATCCGTAAAGGACCTGCAGGAGCCTTGAGGGAGACGGAGATCAACTCCGAAGACGGTATATCTATAAATCGTTCCGCCATGGCTGTACCCGGGAAAATAATGCTGAAAAAAATAAAGAGGAAAGCATTCCCCCCAATGCACCGAATCAACGAAGCATACAACGAATGATTTGGTATCCGTGACTTGTAATTTTGTTCCATAGAAGCTGTGTGGGCTGTCAAAAGCGTGTAAAGATTAGGTGCACCCATGAACACTTACAATTGTGATCCTCTCCGACTATGAGTTAAATGCCACCAAAGAAGACAATATTCAGGAAAAGGAAAGACTTGATTCAGTCCTTGCCTTCACGATCATGATCTTCATTATCTCCCTCGTAGCGGTCATCCTTACTTCCTTCCTCATAGCCATCTTTTTTGTTATCAGCAGTATCATCGTCTATCCGTAGAACTTGGCCATCACCAGCATCGACTTTCACATCTGCTATGCACTTGTCCGGCTTGACCACTTCAACGTCATAGACCAAAAAGCCGTTTTCATATTCAAGCTGAATTTTCAGGACTTCCCCCTGGACATTAGATAATGCCACATCTTTTGCCTGTTCCAGAGTGATCTGCGCCAGACCTGGATATGCGGATTCATCCTGTTGAACCCGAATGGTACCGGGTTTGAGCTGTTGATCCTTGTTAGCCGCAAAAGAAATTCCAGCTTGAAGCAGGGAAGTAAATGCTATTCCCGTTATAAGTGCGGTCATCGATTTAAGAATTGTAGCTGTCTTTTTCTTCATTTCGTTTACCTCAAGCATTGAATAATATTTGCTCATGATATTTTCGATGAGCTGATTCCATACAGATTCCCCCTGAAATTCCGTACTCTTTGCTGATGAATATAACCGGACCACATGAAGGAAGGATGAAGTCGGGGAGCATTTTTGAAAATTATTTTGAAAAATATGGGTCCGGCTTTCGAATCCAGGTATACACCCATGCTGTATATTTCTATGGATATGGTGATGAGGCTGCCTTGAAATGTACAGAGGTGAAAATGGAATGGATCAGGCCAAATGAGCAATAACCGGAAAGAGGACAAATGAAAGCGCAAAGAGTGTGATTTTCCACTCCACCTTGCGGATACGCAAGGCAATTGTCAGCATCAGGGCAGCGGGGATGCCTGCGAACAGAGATTCTCTCCATGAATGCCCCAGGTATTGCATCCAATCCGACTGCATAAAATGTAGTTCCGTGAGTGCCGGTAACAGAATGAAGACCAGAAGAATAGCTGTGCCTATTCCCCTTTGCAGATATTGCATCCCTTTCTCGTCATATTGCTGCAGCTGCCCAAGACCCAGAGAGATAAGAATGGCCAGAGGGGGGAAGCAGGGAAGAATAGAGAAAATAGCCCTGGAGCCGGATGAAAAAACGAAATATATTGTGAACAGGAACCAGCAGATGCACAAACAAAACAGACGATTCCGGGCTGTCTTCCGCCCTTTCCGCTTCCGCCAGCCGGCAAGGGTTGCGGGCAACAACAGGATCCAGGGCAGAAACATGACAGGCAGAACAACGGAGAGTAAACGGTGATCATTGCCGGCGGTACCTGCGGAAAGGTGAGGCGCAAGATCATTCAAGCCGAATAAAAATAAAGAATTAAAATCATGCCCTTGAAAAGGCAAAGCCATTGCCCAGGGCAGACCGATGAGAACCGCTCCGGCGACGGGCAGCCAGAAAAGACGCAGTGTATCGACCATTCGCCCCTTGAGTACAAGATAAGGTCCCAAACCAAGCTCCGGGACGATGAAATGCCAGCGTCCCTGCAAGAGCAGATAAGGGCCTGCGATCAGGATCGGCCCGATAACAGCGGGCAGCCCACCTACTATAAAGGCGCAGCCGGCGAAGATACCGGCAGCAAGCAACAAGGGCCACTGTTTGCCTGAACTCGGCTGTTCTTCGGTTGCAAGAAAAAAACAGGCCATGGTTGCAGTAAAAAACAAGCTCAATAATCCATTGAGGCTGCCGGTAGTGCCGGTGATTGCCACACCAAACAGAGTCAAGTAGACTAATACGGCAAACCAGGGAATTCGCACTCCACAATCACGGCAATGAAAACAAAGAGAAAAAATTACCAGCGCGGTCAAGCCGATTGCCAGGGATGAAAGAAAGCCAGCCGCAAAGGTATTGTTTCTAAACATTACCGGAACGGCGGTGCGAAGCCGATAGGTCGGGGATGCCTGATCGACACGTCCCCGGTCGTTGCTCAGGGGGATAGAGCAATCCTCGGGTAGAATCTGGTTTTCTGTTGCGTTGCCCTGCTGTATTTCATCCTGAAAAAATTTCGATTGTCCCGGCAACGGCATCAGATAGAGAATTACAAAAAGTACCAGCAAGATTAATGTGCCTGATTTATTGATCATACTTCAGTCCCTTTGCATCTCCAATGAAGGATTGTCCCTTTATTTCAGCTTGTTGCCGTCAGTCGATGTTAAGCGGTGAACTTGGGTCCAGGCAATAAGCTGTGGCAATACAACCAGCATGCACCAAAGCGTTATACATAGGGAAATCACAAGAAGTTCTCCCATGGAGGAGATGCCCTTGTGTGGTGATAGCCACAGGGTTCCAAATGAACCTATGGTTGTGAGGGAAGAAATAATGATTGCGCGGGGCGTTGTCGTGGACATGATATTCCTGCGACCATGCTCCTCCTTTGCGCGCAGGACATAATGGATGGCAGAATCAATGCCAAGTCCCAGCAACAACGGCAGCACAATAACATTGGCAAAGTTGAAAGGCACGTTGAAGAGCACGGTGCAGCCAAGCAGGAGCAGGCCGGCAAGCACAAGGGGCAGTACTACCAGTATGATATCTTTGATCGATCTGAAAACCAGGGCCAGGATGACCAGAACAAACAATGTCGCCATGATTGTCGCTTTGCCCATTGCAGATGACACTACATCGGCAGCGCCGATAATTTCAACCGGCGCTCCTGTCGCATGCGGCGCAATGGATCGTACGCCGGAAACAAAAGCTCGCAGATCACCTTTCCTGGCAAGGTCTTTTTCCAGAATGACCTCTATCCGCCAAAAATTATTATTGCTGACATACCTGCCGGCTATACGACTGTCCATATTCAGAAAGGAAATCGGTATGGCATCGGACATAATTGCAAGTTGCCGCAACAGGTTGGGCAACAGCAAAAACACGTCCTGCTTCAGCGAGGATAAAGGTTTGCCGGTTGCCGCCTTCCGGTTGACCAGGGATATTGTTGCGCGCAGGTTGTCAACAGCCGTATGCAATGTTGCTGATTTTCGAAATGAGTGTTCCAGATCTTTCAGTCTTTTCTCCAGTTTGACTAATGCGGCCTTCCCTGCTTCATCCGAAACATCTTCCTGAAAATTGACGGTTCCAGCGATCATGCCCTTGAGTTGGTGAAGTAGACGCACTTTTTCTTCCTGATGATCGGGAATAAAACTGCCAAGCCATCGAACGGAGTGAACGACATCAAGCTTTTCAAGTCGCCGGGCCGTTGCCTTTGCCGTATCGGCATCAGGACTGATAACCTGCGCTGCATTTACCTCCCCCGGCTCATGCCTCATTACATTTTTATATGCTATGACCGTTGATGAGGCCTGGTCTTTCAGGTGGATGGGGTCACCGTCAAAGTGAACATTGGGGATAAAAAATAGAGCGGTCGAAGCCGCGCATAACGTGGCCACTGTCAGAAAAAAACGGATTTTTTGCCAGGCGGGAATACCTCGCCTCAACCCGGAAGGATTTTTTATTTTAACGGAAAATACCTTTTCAGGTATTCGTGCCAATACGGCCGGAACAAGGGTGATAGAGGCAATAAAGGCAACAATGATACCTCCTCCGGCAATAATCCCCAGCTGTGCCATGCCGACAAAATCAGTGAAACTGAAGGTCAGAAAAGCAAGAGAGGTCGTAAGAGTACACAAGGCCAATGCCGGGCCAATATCTTCTGCGGCCGATATAATAGCAGACAGGCGGCCCTGGCCGGAGACACGTTTTTCCCAGTAACGAAGAGTTAAATGCACGGCATAATCGACGCCAAGACCGATGAACAAAACAACAAACACGACCGAAATCATATTCAGGGAGCCTGTTGTCAAGGCGGCAAAGCCAATATTCAACGGAAATCCCAGCAGTAAAAGGATAAGCGCTGGTATGACCAGATGGGTTTGAGGCATACCAAACCAGATAATCATCCCGACCAGTATCAACGAGACAATGCCGGCCCGTAACGTTCCCTTCATGATGGAGCTGAGTTCCTGGCTGTTTAGAGCGGCTTCACCTGTCAGTAAAATTTTTACCTTGCCGTTTCCGGCCGCTTTGAGATCGTTGATAATCCTGTTTACCTCGGCAAGGGGGGCTGCGGCTGGATCCAACAGGGAAAAATCAATCGCTGGTTTGACTGTAATGGAGAAGCGTACAGGTTTAGGACCTGTGTCCCCAGTAACGATTTTCGACCAGTCAAGTGGCAGGGACTGATTTTTCACCCAGGCCTGCATCGTCTTGTCGGTAAGGTTGACAAGTTTTATCAATTTTTCCGGTTCGGCATCCGGTTTGACGGAGGCAACAG
>WGCP01000295.1 GCA_015493715.1 Desulfobulbaceae bacterium | reverse complement strand
GCGCGCCGACACCGTAGAGGGTGGCGGCCACGTGCTTGCACATATCCGCCCAGTCCGGACAGCTGCAATCAAAAGATATCTCGGAGGGTGTGGGGAATAAACCCCTACCCTGCACCATGAAAACATCCTGCAGTTTTCTCGGAAATTTTCCAGCGAGCAAATCCGGCAGCGAAGACAACTCCTGCCTGCATTTCTTCGTGATCGCCTGCCAGTTTTTTTTCTTTATACCCGCAATGGTAATCCGCACCTTGTAGGGCGCGCCCCGGCTTCCCTGGACCAAGGCATCTACCCGGCCGGGAGCGATTTTCAGGTCAAGAACCGCCATGTGGCGAACATAACTACGCCCACGGCCGATACGGTTGGTATAATCGGCGTATCGTTCAAGATTCTTGTTCCAGGCCTTGCCCCACCAGGTTGTTGCCAGGGCTTGTCCGGAAAGGATGACCGGCCGGATATTGGGATTCTTTTTGCGCAACTGCTTAATCTTTTTTTCAGCCCTGGCCCTTTTTTCCGCAACACTTACATAGCGAGGATAATACCCGTATCTCATTTTTTTCACCTAACCTGTTCTCAAGAGAGCGAAAACAGCTTGTCCAACTCCTCATTATTCATCTCCGTCAACCATTTTTCACCACCGGATGCGACCACATCCTCGGCCAGTTGTGATTTTTCAGTCAGCATGGCGTCAATCTTTTCTTCAATGGTGCCCCTGGTGATAAACTTGTGCACCATGACCTTTTTGTGCTGACCTATACGGAAGGCCCGGTCCGTGGCCTGGTTTTCCACCGCCGGATTCCACCAGCGGTCAAAATGGATGACATGATTGGCGCGAGTAAGGTTCAGCCCCACCCCACCGGCCTTCAATGACAAAACCATAAAGGGTATATACCCGTCGGACTGAAAGCGGTCGATTATTTTTTTCCGTTTGCCCACCGGTACACTGCCATGCAGGACCAGTCCCGGACGTCCAAAAATGGTCTCTAAAAAACGGGCCAGTGGTTCGGTCATCTCCTTAAACTGCGTAAATACAAGCACCTGTTCCCTTTTTTCATGGATGGTTGCGCAGATTTCCCGCAGGCGAATAAACTTGCCACTCTCTTTTTCAAGATATCCATCCACACCGGCATATTGATCAGGATGGTTGCAGATCTGCTTAAATTTCGTCAGCGCGGCAAGAATCATTCCCCTGCGCTGGATGCCGTCGCTATTCTCCAGGCTTCTTTTCATGTCTTCGACAAGCTGTCGGTAAATAACCGTTTGCTTGCGACTGAAATCGGCCCAGGTTTTGATCTCTACCTTGTCCGGCAGGTCGCTGATAATGGATTTGTCGCTTTTGAGACGACGCAGAATAAAAGGGCCGGTCATTGTCCGTAAACGACCATAACCGTCGGGATGATCGGCCAGTTGTTTAGCAAATGAGGAAAACTCACCGGCCGAGCCAAGCATGCCGGGATTGATAAAATCAAACAGCGACCAGAAATCAGATAAACGGTTTTCCACCGGTGTACCGGTCATGGCGATCCGGTTTGCCGCAGTCAGTTCTTTGACCGCGCGCGTCTGTTTTGTGGCCGGATTCTTGATGGCCTGGGCCTCATCCAGGATCACATAATTCCAGGAGATATCCTGCAGCCATTGGTAGCGCTGGGCCAGGGCATAGGTAGTGATGACAAGATCAAAAAAAAGTGCCTCATCCTGGTCAAGAGGGTGTACCCTGTGTGGTTTATGCATGGATGGATGGGCAAAGAACACCCGCATGTCAGGCCAGAATCGTTTGATCTCCGCCTGCCAGTTGGCCAGCAGCGAAGCCGGGATGATCAGCAGCGAAGGAAAATTTTTCCCCTTTTTCCTTTCTCCTGCGAGAACATTCAAAAAAGCGAGTACCTGGACCGTTTTGCCAAGGCCCATATCATCGGCGAGACAGGCACCGAATCCCAGGGCATGCAGGCCGCAGAGCCAGCGCAGCCCGTCCTGCTGATAGGGTCGCAGCTCGGCCTTGAACCTTCCATCGGGCCGGGCCTGCGGCAGTCCGGCCGGATCGGATATCTTTACAAACATGGAACGTAACCAACGCCCATGCTCCACCTCAAGGATGTCTCCCCCTGCAGACGATACCATGGCTTTATCAGGCTGCAATTGCAACCGCATGGCGTCAGCCAGGGTAAGACCCTCCTGTTCAGCCATCCTGCGCGCCTCTTCATAAACGCTCAGGGTCTGTTCCAGCTTTTCCCGATCAACCGCTACCCACTTGTTTTTGATAAAGGCCAACCCGTCGACCTCGGCCAGTAACCGTTTTGCCTCCTCAATGGAGATTTCCTCATCACCAATCATCAAATGGGGCGAGAAATCAAGCAGCGCCGCCATCCCGACCATGGCCGGTTTCTTGTCACCAATGGTAAGACTGACCCTGATCGCGGTGCGCGCGCCCTTCCACCAGTCCGGAATCCGGCAGAGGATACCGGTGTCTTCATACAACGGCGTCTCCCGCAGAAAAGTGGAGGCCTCCTCACTAGTCCAGGCCAAAGGGGAAAATAGTTCATTGCTTTCCAAAAGATCGCTGATCAGAGCGCTGTCACCGGCCGCCTGATACACCGTGCCGAGCAGTTCCAGCAGTTTATCCCGGTCGTCGCGATATTCTTGCAGAGCATACTTGAGCGGCAGGTGGCGTGTTGTGCCGTCTCCTCCCATGGCGGTAGAATAGGTGGCAAGAAAGGCAAAGGGATAATCGCCGTCCCGGTTTTCGACAAGGTGAAAATAGATCCGGCCAAGAAGATGGCTGTTGGGGGAATAGTGGTGGATAAATTCGGCAACACTACCGGAATAGTCTTTAATCGCCCCGGCAAAAATCGTTTTGAGATGCCGCCAGAAACCGACAAGCACATCAGCGGTTATATATTCAGCGCCAACCATTGCCGGCATGGACTGGAGCAGGCCCATCAGCTCGTCATCCACAGGCTCAACGATAACCTTTTCCCGTAGACTTTCAAGATCAGGGGTCAGCCGTAGATGGCGGACAAAAAGCCCGGCAAGGCTGCGCCAGAAATCAAGCGAGGGGGACAGGGCAACCTCGGGATCAGTCAGGCCAAGATAGAGCAACCAGCCCTCCGGGTTCTGCTCATACAGGGAAAAGATCTCCTGCTGCAGAAGAGCTGTTGATTTTCCGATTCTTCCCTTGACCGACTCCCATTCAAGCTGCAGGGACCGGTCAGGAAGAACGGCGGTAATGAGCGATTGATTGTGTATGGTTTTTGCCATTTCTTTGATAAAAAAATTTGAGACTGGAGCCATGGAAAGACTGTAGGAGCTCGCCCCGCGAGCGATAAACAAAGCATACCATAGCCGTCTTTGGCAGAACGGCCAGCTCCATTCTGCTCACATCTTCAGCACAGCGGGTGGGAGTTCAGCCCTCTGAGCGATTTCCGGCCCCAACAAAAAAGAGTACCTGATTACCACCGAAGCTCAGCAAAGCCGTATCAGGGATAACATCGCTCAATATCCACTGTTTAATTTGACATAAAATTCACCTGTTGCGTAGAGAGGTTCTCTTTGTTTAATCCCGCCAAGCGATGGTATCCCTTGTTTCTGAGGATTG
>WGCP01000294.1 GCA_015493715.1 Desulfobulbaceae bacterium | reverse complement strand
TGCAGGTTCAGCCATCCTGGGAAGTCGTGTCAAGGCTGCGAAGCACCGCGAAGCGGCTTGGCCTTGATCTCGACTGACCCGGATGGCTATGACAACATATTAACAACGAAAGGATTTCTTAAATTACAGAAAAAATGTTGCTTTATCAAAAATTAGATACTTATGAACATATACAAACGTACCGCCGGCTCAAACCATTCTCATGATTTCAACAAGATAAAGCACCTTCAATAACTGGCAACACTTACTATACTATATTACCATTCTACTATGTATGATGATCGATCAATAGAACTTGACAGAGTTGTCTTTCTCCTCGACATTTTTCTCTCTACAATAACTTTTATTCTTTGTTTTTGGGGGAGAAATCACTTCCTCACCGAAGACACAATAGATTTTTATTCCCACCTCTTCATTATCCCCCTGCTCCTCGCCCTGTTAATCGGTTTCTTATCATATTTTGGTGCTTATCAGGGGCCGCGTTATACAAGTATTACCAAATATGCCTGGGCAATTTTACGTGCCATGATTCTCAGCATAGGAGTTCTTCTTGCCCTGCTGTTTTTTCTCAATATCCAATATGTCAGTCGATTTGTCATTCTTACCTTTTCTGTTGCGGATTTCTTTGTCCTACTGGCCATTCGCATAGCTATTAAAAACTATTTTTCCAGATCTATCCGAAGTGGAAGACATTGTCTGCGGGTGTTGATTATCGGGACAGGCGAACGAGCGAAAGACATTGCTAACGAGCTGAAAACCAGGTCGGAATGGGGAATTGAGGTCATTGGTCATCTTGATCCGGACCCAACACGAGTCGGACAAAATGTAAATGGCAAGCCGGTTATCGGAGCAGTCGCCGACATCAGCCAATGCCTCAAGAAATATATTGTTGACGAGGTAATAATAGCAATTCCCAGGTCAATGCTGGAAGATGCGGAACCAATAGCATTTGCCTGTGCAGAAGAAGGTATTAAACTACGTTTTATGGCGGATATTTTCAGTCTGCAGGCAGCTCGCATCAGTTTAGTCCAAATGGGTAATCTTCCATTATTGACTCTGGAACCGGTGGCTCAGGACAAAGACATATTACTTCTGAAACGATTGTTTGATTTTCTGGTGACGTTGTCCTCCATGCCTGTTGTCCTACCGATCCTAGCCCTTATAGCTATTGCTATCAAAATTGATTCCCCCGGTCCGATTTTCTTTGTCCAACAACGTGTAGGTCTGCGTAAGCACCTTTTCCCGATGTACAAATTTCGTTCAATGCATGAAAACGCTGAAGAGATGTTAAAAGATATTGAACACCTCAATGAAGCGGAAGGCCCCATTTTCAAGATGACCAATGATCCACGGGTCACCAGGGTTGGAAAATTTATCCGCAAGACAAGCCTGGACGAATTACCTCAACTCATCAATGTTCTGAAAGGAGACATGAGCCTTGTCGGCCCGCGTCCCATGTCAATACGAGACGTTGATCTCTTCGAAAAAGGTATCCAGAGAAAACGCTTCAGTGTAAAGCCGGGTATCACCTGTATCTGGCAGATTTCCGGGAGAAGCGATCTGCCGTTTGATAAATGGCTGGAATTAGACCTGGAGTATATTGATAACTGGTCGTTCTGGCTTGATCTGAAAATCTTATTTAAAACCCTCCCCGCCGTCCTTAAATCAAAAGGAGCGGTCTAACTCCGGCGCTCTTGAACAGCTTGCCTGCCTGACCAACTCTTTATACAAGGAGAAACACCAGATGAAATTGATGTCCATTGCCGGTGCCCGCCCTAATTTTATGAAAATCGCATCAATTGCCAATGCCGTTCGGGAGTACAATAACACTAAACGGAATCCAACTGATAAGATACAGCATATAATTGTCCATACCGGTCAGCATTATGATCAAAAAATGTCCCAATCGTTCTTTGACCAACTCGGCATACCCGAGCCCGACATTAATCTCGGTGTTGGATCCGGTTCTCATGCCGGCCAGACAGCAGACATAATGAAAGCCTTTGAAGAGATACTGCTCAAAGAAACTCCGGATATTCTGCTCGTTGTCGGTGATGTCAACTCCACCATTGCCTGTTCACTTGTGGCTGCAAAAATTGAATATCCGGAAGAATACGAAATCAAACGCCCTCTTATTGTTCATGTTGAGGCAGGGCTACGCTCTTTTGACAGAGAGATGCCCGAGGAAATAAATAGAATCCTCACCGATTCGTTAAGTGACGTGCTCTTTATTACGGAACAGAGCGGAATAGATAACCTGGCAAAAGAAGGTATTTCCACAGATAAAGTAGTCTTTTCCGGAAATGTAATGATCGACACCCTTCAACGTCATCTCCACCAGGCAGAACAGTCAAACATCAAGCAGACTCTTGCGATTGATTATCCCTATGGCCTGATAACGCTGCACCGGCCGTCAAACGTTGACTCAGCTGAAACTCTGGAACCATTAATTGACGCCCTGCTGGATATTTCCAAAAAGAAGAGGCTCATCTTTGCTATCCATCCAAGAACTCTGAATAACCTGAAACAATTTAACCTATTTGCCAAACTTGAAAAATGTAACGAAATCTTACTCACAGAACCCTTGAGCTACCTGGATTTTCTCAACCTGACAAAGGATGCAGATCTGGTTATTACTGATTCCGGCGGCATCCAGGAAGAAACAACATTTTTAAATGTTCCGTGCGTAACCCTTAGAGAAAATACTGAACGACCAGTGACTGTGGATATCGGTTCCAACTATCTCATCGGCACTGATCCAGATAAAATTCTCAGCACTGTTGATCTCATTCTATCCGGCCGGGGAAAGACAGCCGCCACTCCGGATCTCTGGGATGGCCACGCCGGAGAACGAATCATTGAATCGTTAACAGCTATCTGGAAAAACAAGGGTTAATTCCGGAGTACAAGCTGGAGACAATTTCTCAATGCCTGGATGCCCGATAACCACACTCGGGCATGACAATTCTCCGCGTCATTTCCGCAGGCTGTTGGGCGGGAATCCAGTGCGCTTCTTGTAGGCGGGCATCTACCTGGATCCCCGTCCCCGACAACAGCATTCGAGGATGACGTACAGCACTCGGGGATGACAGCTATTACCGTCATCCCGCAGGCACCCTACCAGCTCGTCACTCCCACTATCTCTCTCCCCGTCATTCCCGCAGGCTGTTGGGCGGGAATCCATTATTTCGTCGTTCCCGTGGTCTGCCCCTGTCATCTCGCGATCCTTTTGGACAGAAATCCAGTCGTATGGCGGAAGAGTTACTTCTTGATCAAGCCCTGAGTTTATATTACGATTGAAATATATTCCGACAGTCTGCAAAGCAGGCAACCTTTTTAAAAACCGGGCAAAAAATTTCATGGCCGATCACGATCACAGCTATAAACATCTTTTTTCCCACGCCAGAATGGTTGAAGACCTGCTCAAAGGATTTGTCAGGGAGGATTGGGTAGATAACCTGGATTTTTCCAGCCTGGAAAAAGTCAACGGCAGTTATGTCAGTGATGACCTTCGGGAACGGGAAGACGACATCGTCTGGAGAATCAAGTGGGGCAGGGACTGGCTTTACGTTTATATTCTGTTGGAATTCCAGTCCACCGTCGATCAGTGGATGGCTGTGCGGATTATAACTTACATCGGGTTGCTGTACCAGGATTTAATACGTGCGGGGCAACTAAGGGTCCGTTCAAAAATAACTTCACATTTTAGACCGTCATTTTTTATCACATCACAGGAATTGGGCACTCTGAAATAGCTGAACCTTCCCGATAAGCTTCAGCCCATTCATCGTTTGTTTCCAATGGTTCCTGCACGTATGTTCGC
>WGCP01000293.1 GCA_015493715.1 Desulfobulbaceae bacterium | reverse complement strand
TTTTTGTCGCCAAGGTCCATTCCAATTGTTACAGTGTTCATGGCTGGTTCTCCTTCATTTATTGCAGCTTTGACTGCGTTGATAAAATGGGTTTTTTAGCGTGATTATATCACAGCTCGCGAGAACCAGCCTTCTCATTTTACCTTACCTGCACGGTCACGATTGCCCGCATAGAGGGGCTATCGGAGTCTTCGCTACGCTCCGCTTACCTGCGAACAATCGCGCCTGCACAAAATCGGGGCACCCGTGCCAACTTACAATCCTTGGTAAAATGAAAACAGGTAGTTACATAACCTGTGATCACTTACATTTCACCTTATTCTTCCTCATGTTTGCCAAGCAGTTTCCGTATGGCCCCGCTGAAATTTACCGGCAGGCGAACAACCTTTCCCGCCTTGTTTGCAAACAGTAAATACTCCTGTTGCAGGCCATGCAGAAAAAGATCGCGGGTTATTTCCACATCTTTTTGACAGTATTTTCTGATTTTTTCCATCTCGCCCTGCTTGTACCAGGTAAGAGCCTGCAGGCCGTCCGCTGATTTTTCTACTCCCAGGGTATGCTCGGCAAGGCGATTAAGACTTAGACGATAGCCAAGCTGCATGAAAACCTGTTCAAGAATGTCAAATGAGGGCAGTCTGCTTAAGGCTTTTCGGCAATAGGCTGAAAGAACCCTGTTATCGAATTTTTTGTTGTTAAAACCGACCACCAGTTCCAGGTTGAAAAGATGATCCACAAGCTGCGGAACCTGTTCCTCCGTATAGGCCATGAACGTGTCTTTTCCACCATCATAGACAACTCCCATGGAAATACCCATTTTTTCAGCCTTGTTCCAGCCGCCGACTTCAGCGGCGGAACGCTTGGTTTCCAGATCAAAAACGCCCCAGTTGGCAGGGAGTTGAAAGGATTTTTTCTCTTCTTTTTTTTGCAACTTGCCGGGAGGCTGCCTTGCGGAGGCCGGGATTTTTCCAGGAATGTCAGTTCGGCGCAGGTAATGCAGCAGGCGAATACAGCCGTTTTTATCAATGGGTCGATTGCCGGAGCCGCATTTTGGTGAATGGACACAGGTGGGACAGCCCAGGTCGCAACTGCATTCGGTAACGATTTTTTCGGTCTGGGCCAGTAGTTCGTCCATGGACGCAAAGCCCTTTTCACACAGGCCGATTCCTCCGGCATAGCCGTCATAGATAAAAATGGTTGATTTTTCGGTCTGTTCATGCAGGGGATAGGATATGCCGCCGATATCATTGCGGTCGCATAGGACCAACAACGGCATCATGCCGATCATTGCATGTTCCAGGGCATGGATACTGCCCATGAAATGAATGTTTGCCCGTTCCAGTTTCTGCTGGATAGCAGGGCTGATTTCCAGCCATATTCCCTTGGTCTCAAAGATCCTTGGAGGAAAATCAAGCGGAATGCGGGCAATGATTTTCTGTTTGCCAAGCAGAATTTTCTGATAGGCGTGTATTCGTTCCGTGACCCGTAAGCGGCCAAAGGACACTATGGCGTTGCCGCAGCTCGTTGTTGTATACGTTTCCTGTATTTCCGTATCCTTGTCGACCAGTGTCCGTGTGTAATAGGGAGGGCTGGCCGCCTTGAGCAGAATTTCACGGGCTGTTTCGTCAAACCGCTGCACCAGCCAGGTCTTTGCCATGTGCAGATAGACGGCCCCTTCATGGCATTCGCGGCAGGCACGGTATCCATCGATTTCACCAAGTAACCTGTGGCCATCGACATCGTAGAGCAGAAAGGAGTTGCCGACACCGCGCAGGCTTATCTTCCTCTGCGGGTATTTTCGGGCTGAAAACCAGGTGTTGCCGTCAGCCGATTGGAGCAGTTTTCCCGAGGTCGTCAGTGTGTGCAGGAGGGGAGAGAAGTCGCGGGATTGTATAAATTCTTCGTCATTGGTGATCGGTATTTCGGCGGCGGCGCAGACCAGGTGCGAGGCGGCGATAGTCGCGTTTTCAGGATCAAGCACCACCGGTTCGACGGAACGGGAAAAAAAGTCATCGGGATGACGCATAAAGTTTTGATCAAGGGCGTCTTCATGGCCGATCAAAACAACCAGGGATTCCCGCCCGCTCCGGCCGACCCTGCCCCCGCGTTGTCGAGTGGCCATGATGGAGCCGGGATACCCGACAAGCAGACAGATATCAAGGCCGCCGATATCAATACCCAGTTCTAGGGCTGAGGTGGAAATAACAGCCAGTAATTCGCCGCTGACAAGTTTTTGCTCAATCCCGCGCCGGTCCTTTGGAAGAAATCCGGCTCGATAGGAGGCTATTTTATCGCGGTTTTTTTTGCTGCGTCTTTGACTCCAGAGGGTAATAAGTTCGGTCAATTTGCGCGACTGGGTATAGACAATGGTGCGCAATTTTCTGTGCAGCGCCGCTTCCAGCAGCATGGTTGCCGCAATCGGTGCAGAGTCAAGAGGGTTGAGGAGAATAAAATTTTTTTTGGGCTGGGGAGCTCCTGATTTGGTTATGACGCTGACCTGTTCCGACAGAAGTTTTTCTCCAAGTTCACCGGGATTACCTATCGTTGCCGACGAGAGAATAAAAACAGGGTTACTGCCGTAAACGGAACATATTCTGCGTAGTCTCCGGATCACCCATGCCATGTGTGAACCGAATACTCCGCGATAGGTATGGATCTCATCAAGAACGACGTGGGTCAGATTTGCAAAGAGCGTACCCCAGAGGTGATGATAGGGAAGCAGAGAGAGATGTAGCATATCTGGATTGGTCAAAAGAATAGCAGGTAGGTGGTCCCTGATTTTTTTGCGGTGATAGCTGCTGGTATCGCCGTCATACACGGCGGCGGGAGGTAAGGTGCGATCAAAAAAACAACCAGGCATCAATTCCGCCAACCGATTGATACCCTTGAGCTGGTCTTGGGCAAGGGCTTTTAAGGGAAAGAGATACAATGCCTTGGCCCTGGGGTTGGCGGCTATTGCCTGAAAAACGGGGATGGTATAAATGAGACTTTTACCGCTTGCCGTCGGGGTTGCCGTCAGGATGTTTTTTTTGCGGAAAACCTGATCGATGGCCTGTTGCTGATGGGTGTACAGGGAGGTGATCCCAAGTTGCCCAAGCGCCTGGACAAGCTCCGGGCAGAGCTGCCGGCGGTCAACAGCTGCGGAACGAGCGGCAATGGATGGGAAAATTCGATGGTCTATGACCTGTGGGCCGAAACGCTCCGATTCTTTCAGCGCTTCGACATATTGTCCAACCGTTGGTTGTTCTCCGCTCATCTGTTGGCTGCGGCTATTTTAGTCTTTAATAAATGAAACATATCCTTTATTGTATCCTTTTACGTAACTATTCACTGGGTAACTAACGTAACCCGGCCTGATCGTGGAAAGATTCGGTATCCTGTAAGCAGTTATCTTTGTACAGCAAGCTCGAAACCCTGCAACGATCATGGGGACCGACGTTTTTTGATTTTTTTATTTGGGAGTACATGCAGTGCCTGCACTAACCGTGGCCACAATAGGACCGAAAAAATCCCATGCCTGGATGGCGGCCAGTCGCTATGCGCCGGGTGCGGAGATAGAACTCTATCCACATACCAGAGCACTTGTCGATGCCTTTGTTGCAGGAACGGCAAACGTGATTGTTGTACCGATATATAACACCCGTGAAGGGGAGAATAAACCGTATTTCCGTCTTTTTGAGAAGATAAAATCAGGCTACTGGATAGATAATATCGTCCTGCCTGTCCATATTTCGCTGGGTGCGCTCCGGGCAGGAGAGAGCGTAAAAAATCTGCATACCCTGATCGGCAATCAGAGAGTTTTCAAGCAGTGTGAAGAGTACATTGCCAATAATCTTCCGGAAGTAACCCTGATGGGGGTCAACAATGTTGAACAGGCCGTTGGCAATATTGACGCAGAAAATGGTGGCGGTGTCGGCGCATTTGCCGGTGAGCAACTGTTGACGGAACTCGGCCTGCACATACTTGAACGCGATGTCGCCCCCCATAACCGGACAAGATATGCCGTCCTCGGTCCTGAGCTGGCCGTGCCGACCGGCTATGATGCCACCGTTTTGATAACCGAGCCTCTTGACGACCGGGTCGGCATGCTGGTTGATATTCTGGGAGAGTTTACCCGGCGCGGAATAAATATCCTGGATATGCGTTCTGAGAATGATATCAAAACCCAGAAGTTACAGGTTTATATCGAGGTGGAAGGCCACATTCAGGATGATGTCATTACCAAGGCGGTTCGTCGCATCGAAGACCGGGTCATTCAGCAGCCGGGTTGCCTACGCCTGCTCGGCAGTTTCCCAAGGGTCGACATGCGGACCAAGTTCATCAAATCCTTTGGTTTTATCGGCACCGGCGCCATGAGCGGCTGGTTTGCCGACAGGTTGGAAAATGAGGGGTACCGCGTCCTTTTGACCGGCCGGTCGACCGATCTACGTCCGGAAGCCATGATCAAGGAGGTGGATGTTCTGGTTATCTGCGTGCCTATTTCCGCGACAGTCGACACGATTGAGCAGTACGCGCCTCTGCTTGCCGACGGCCAGGCCCTGATCCTGCTGGCGGGAGAGGCTGAAACCACTGTGGAACAAGCCCTTGCCGTTACCACGTCCGGTGTTGAGGTGATGCTGGTTCATAATCTCTGGGGGCCGCAGGCCGCAGTGATGAAGGATAAAAACGCCATTGTGGTGCGGACACCACGCAGTGGCCGTTTTTGTGCAGAATTTGAGGCATTTTTGTATAAACACGGCGCTGATATTTATCAGGATTCGCCGGAAAAGCATGATTTGCTCATGGGCATCGGCCAGAAACTGCCGACAATAATTTCCGTTGCCCTGGCCATGACCCTTGATATGAACGGTATAACGGCTGAAGATATTGCCGGTCACTGCACCCTGACCTCACTCTATCCCATTCTTGCCATGGCCAGGGTTCATGCGCAGAATGCTCGGACCTATGCAGAAATCATGGCGACTTCCGGTGAAAGCAGGAAAATCGTCCATGATTTTTCGGAAAATTTATTGAAGGTGATCGGCAAGGCCGATGCCGCAGAGATCAAGAATCTGACCGAATTGATTGACTGTAATGTAGAACACCTGACCGATGGATTTATTCAGGCCCGGATGGAACAGGCCAAAGCGGTCGATGAGGTTCTCGGCAGGATAATTTGACAGGCTTACAGGTTGATTCAATATTTAGATTCCGGTGCAATCGGGAAGAGGAGAGGTCGGAGTATTGACTGCCGGAGTCTTGACGTCGGGAAGAATCTTGACGTTGGGGGGAACCATGCATACAATATACATCGGTTCCTGTTTCTCCAATCGGCATTCTTGTTGCTGAGCAATGGTGATGATCACAATCATGGGTTACCCGCAAATTTCACAAGCGATCTGCTGCAAGGTCTGAAAACACCATGCCTGCTGCGTTACAGCGTAAAAAGGATTCCTCGAAATATTTCAATATGTCTGCGGACCTTTTTACGCTGTTCCTTGCATTCACGGCATTTTCAGACCTTTCGCGACAACCTTTGTTAAATATGCGGGTTAATGGAACATGAAAAAGAAGTTCAGCTCCAAACAGATTATGTTTGTTATTTTTTTGCTCTGGGCGTTGCTGTTTTTTTATCAGTCCCGGCATAGACCGCGTTCTTTGTGAAAGCCGTTTTCGGTTGCACCGGGCAGTGCAACCCAATGTGCTGTTCCAGAACCGGCAGGCGGTAGATAACGATCAGACCCGTTGGGTTAATCTGCGTGACGGCAGCAGGTTCTTGCCAAGTACTTTTTAAACCCGGAAACAATAGTGTTTGCGGGTTTTTCACAAATATATTTGAATAAAATATATAATTCCCGGAGATCGGGTTGGAGTAAAGATTACCATGCTGACAAGAGTTTTAAAATACCTTGAAGAAGATCATGTCTGTCCCCATTGCAAGCAGGAACTGACTTTGTGCAACGCACCGCCGGTCCATGTTGGTGACGGACTTGGGTGGGGTTCGGAATATCTGTTTATCTGTCTGAACAATGAGTGTTCGCTTTTTGCCAATGGCTGGAAATATATCGAAGATCAATACGGTCATGTTGGATCCTATCGGTATATGGAGATTCCCGGCAGTAAGGAAACCTATAACATGATGGTGGCGGGCCGAGACGCCTTTACCGGTAGTATCGTGGACATAGAGGAGTTGAAAAAACAAAACAAGAGATATCAGGAGGAAAAAAAGGCCGAGGCCAAGCTTCCGGCCTGTCTGGAGAATAATGATCTTGAACCGGTACTCTTTCTCCTGCTTGATGAAGCGGCCAATATTGATGTCAGGAAAAAAGCGGCCGGCATGCTGATTTCGCTCAATGATCTTGAATGTATTGAACCGTTACGCAGTCACTCATTCCGGGACACATCGCTTGAGCAGGAGGTCAATATGGCGATATCCGCTATCCTGACCAAGCATTATATGAAAGAATGTCCGTTTTGCGCCGAATTGATAAAGGCACGGGCCAAGGTCTGTAAACACTGCTCAAAAGACCTTGACTAAAACCGGACTTTCTTCTTGCCAAACGATCGACATCTGAGTATAAAAGCGCTCGCACATGGTGAGCGTAGCTCAGCTGGTGGTAGCACCGGGTTGTGGCCTCGGAGGTCGTGGGTTCAAGTCCCATCGCTCACCCCATAAAAAATCAAGGCGGTTCAAGTAGATAACTTGAACCGCCTTTTTTGTTTCCGTTTTCACCCCACGCTTACCCCACACTTTTCAGATGGATTAGAACGGTCAGTTCATGCCCAGGTCACATGGCAGGGCAGGGGCAGGGCTTAACGGTTGCTTAAGCATTGCTGTCGTATTGTGCTTTCAAGTAATACCAGCCAGGGAGCGCGGTCAGGCATAGGGGCGCAAGGCAAGGCAGGGGCAAGGCAGGGGATAGGCGCAGGCAAGGGCAAGGCATTGGCTAAGGGCCAGCCAGGGAATAGGCACAGGCATTGCCTGTGAGGTGTGGAACGAGCCAACAGCATGAAGCAGGCGTGAAGAATGAGTGATTGTCACTTCACCCGGATCACATAGCCCGGCCTTGACGGGTCAGGCACCTGCGAGCCTTTATAGGCCGGGTAGATCACGCCATCACGGATCACATACCCCGGCTTGCTTCTGTCAGGTACGCTTGAGCCCTTATAGGTCGGATAAACGGTTGTTGTCTTGTGTGCCACACAGCCGCCGAATAGAAAGGCAAGCAAGGCGGTTACCAATGCTCCGACGAACGCCGCAACAAACCACCATACAAGACTCAATATGCCACCAATTATAACAGCTATGTACGCAATGATCGTTTCAAAGATATTCACTGATTGTTGTTTCATTGGCTACCCCCTGTTTATTGGCACATAATTATTACCATACCACTGATTACCGTTGTTACAAGAAGCATTCTGCAGCATTCAACAGAGGCATTCTGTTGGCCGGTGCGTGTCATTTTATTGACTCGAACGGGTTGTCAAGGAGATTATTTTTGACTCGATGTGTCGTAAGTAAAGGTACTTTGGTTGTGCTAACCTAAAAATGACCAGGAAAGAGGTGTTGTGCTAACCGAAAATTGACCACCCCGAGCACAGAATCGTCCCGGTGTTATGGTAGGAGGAAAAACCATAACCAGGGAGGAAAGGAGTTGCTCAGCATGGATCAATATGC
>WGCP01000292.1 GCA_015493715.1 Desulfobulbaceae bacterium | reverse complement strand
GCTGCAGCCCCTGGTCCCATGCCTCTTCCCTGGACATATTTCTGTGCAGGAGCAGTGGCTCGAGCAACTGATTGCCGATGGTGTACACCGGGTTGAGCGAGGTCATGGGCTCCTGGAAGACCATGGCGATATCATTGCCCCGGATATGGCGCACCTCGTCCATGGGGAGCTTGAGGATGTCGCGGCCGGCAAACAGCACCCTGCCGCTGGTCGTGATGCGGCTGGTCTCTTCAAGAAGCCGGAGGATGGTCATGGCGGTCACGGATTTGCCGGAGCCGGATTCTCCGACCAGGGCATGGGTCCGGCCTGGATCTATTTGAAAAGAAACCCGGCGCAGTACCTCCTTTGCCCCGTCCGGTTCCTGATCGGAGAGGAAGGAAAGGCAGAGCCTGTCAAGGGTGAGTAATGGATCCATGGGAAAATATTGGTACAGTCATGGCAGGTGATGGTCATGGAAAACCGGCCACGCAACGCAGCAGGCCGAAGTTTTTTCTTAGCCGTCACAGACTACTCCATGACCGGGACAGGGGCAACCTGAAGATTGCGGTCAACAGTTTTTCCGTATATCCTCCACGTATACTTTGCTTATTCAGAAAAAAATAAAAAAATTAAGCGATGATTTGCATTTTGGTAAACCTATGATGTATTTTATGAATAAGTGACTGCTTCGTTCAAGGTGACAGCTTGGGCTGGATTGCTGATGTTGTCGGTATAAATTGCTTGTCAGTTTGTATTAAAAATTAAATCTTGGTGTAAGATGCTACTGAAAAAATGCCCTAAAATATACTTCTCTTCGGATATCTTTTTACTTGCTGTATTTATTATTTATTTTTCTCTTTTTTCTGCCAATATACTAATGGCCTCGGTTGTCACTCCAACAAATATAGACTTTGGCCCGACTGCCGTTTCCTCAACAACACCCCAATATACCATCACTGTTTTTAATCCTTACGGTCACGATATTTCCGTTGGACAATTACAGCTTACCGGCGGTCACTCACACTATATTTTAAGTAACGACAACTGCTCTTCTCAAAATATAGCTGCGCATGAAACCTGCACGGTGCGTGTGGCATTTACCCCGTCTACTACGGGTCCTCTGAATGCTGTACTTGAAATTCCAAGCACTGACCATTTTTTTGCTACCAAACGGGTATTTTTATATGGATTTGGTGGTAACTCCGGGACTGCGATTGATGATATTAGCCTCGATTATTTAGACGGGAAAGCTGTTGGCGGAGATTTTACCTTTATCGGCAACTATTCAACTTTCCCCACTCCGAGCATGGGGTCAAAGCTCTATTTTTTCGTAGATGGGGTGGTGAAAGCACAGACAAGGGTGACATTTTCAGATTCCATTATGGGATTTGCCCTCTCGTATTTGTTATGGGAGACACCCGATGGACGGCCAATCCTTAAGTGGGATCAAGTATTACCAGGTAGTGGTACTCATAATATAAAAATTGCCGGAGTAATGGCGGACGATAGTCTCAAGGAAACAGCTTCGGTGACGGTCAGTCTGCAAAGCACTTTGATCGTAAGCGCATTGACTCCCGGGCAGTTCTTTCCCAAAACAGGAACAAATATAAGTGTAAATTTTTTTTCCCAATATTCCGGTTCCACAGGATCGACTGATTTCAAGTGGTATAGAAGTCACATATATGCGGATGGCGTTGATGATAGCGAGTTTTCTTCCAACCCAACTGCTTCCGCAATACTGGGAACCACCAGATTGAATTCGGGCTTGGTTACGGTTGTCGTCCAGGCCCATGACCAGGGAAACGACAATCTATCCTTTGCACGTAGGAATATCGTTATTGACCGTCCGGCGGAAGGCGGGGTGGAAGGAACGCTGGTACGTGGAGTGAACGTTGCCAATGGCAACCTTCACTATGATACAGTTGATATGAGTATCGGTGGAAAGGGGTTGAGCTTTAGTCTGTCCAGAAGTTACGATTCTTTTCCAACCGGGTGGCAGTCAGAAGGACGTCGGTGGTTATTTAATGTGGAACAGAAAGTCATAACCAGTCCCAATGGCATAGCAAAAGGCGCCAGGGAGGTCCAGGTCAGAAAAGAAGGAGGCGAAGTATCCCAATATTTTAAATCCAATGATGGCAAATGGTACCCATTGAATGGGGGAAATTTTGACAAACTTGTGGAAAACGGGAATGGTTCATTTACATTGTATACACCAGGTCAGGTAGTTTTTGAATATGCACCGCCAAATAGCGACGGAAACTGCCGATTGCAGTCAATTCGTGACAGAACAGGTAATAGTCTTACCCTCAACTACAGTGGTGATACATTAACCACTGTCACTGATACAAATGGTCGTGAAATTTCCTTTACCTATACTGGGGGAAATCTGACCAAGGTTCAAGACTTCACCGGCCGTTATGTCCAATATGGGTATGACGGAGAGGATAATTTGATCACTTTTCGTGATTTGAACGGCAATATCACTACCTACCATTACAATTCATCCGGATCGTCCCCCTACCAGCGAAAACTCCTTACAGGTATTACTGACCCTCGGGGCAACCGGGCTTTGACCATAAAGTATAACAGTAAAAACAGGGTAGAGAGCTTGAAAAATGCACTCAACCATGTCACCTCGTATAGGTATGGAAAAATTGATGGAGAAGAGGCGACCGTTGTCGTCATGCCCGTTGTAAAAAATTCTTTGGCCTTTACATTCGATTCAGCCCGTTCCAAGCTAATTAAAAAAATTGACTACTTTGACTGGCAGCTAAGCCGGAAAGAAAAGATAAGGAAATTCAGTAATCTTAATATCACAGATAACAAAAAAATAGCAGCCAAGACCTTGGCCGGTATGGTTGAAAATCAACTTGGCCAGAAGGATATGGTGGATTATTCAAATATTGAACGCGGCCTGATAGGCTTTTTACTCAACAATGAACAACGCAAACGTCCGGTCGCTGAACAAAAGAAAATTGAATTGACCTGGGAAACTGAAGATACTACAGGCTCCGAACAGACCAATCTCAGTCAAATTTCCTCCATCAAGAACCTTGGTGATAATACCACAACTTTTGCCTATGATCCGTTTGGAAATCCAACATTGATTCGTGATCCACTGGGGCATGAGATCATAACATCCTATCTCCCTGATAACCCATTTCTGGTGCAGAGCAACACGGACCCCAATGGAAACACAACCACCTATAGCTATGATGGAAATGGAAACCTGAAAACTGTTACTGATGCCCGTGGGTTCAGCGAATCTTCGTCCTACGACGCCTTGGGCCGTCTTGTCAGCAGTACGGATCGTCGAGGCAATACGACTTCTTATCAATATGATCCTCTAGGAAACTTGACTAAAATTGTTGATGCCAAAGGTAATGAGACCATTATGGTCTATGATGTAAATAATAATCTCACCTCTATAACCGATAGACGGGGCAACACCATTATAAATAGTTATGACGAGATCAACCGCCTCGTGTCCACCACCGCTACCGTTGGCGGCACCACATATACAACAACTTTCACCTACGATGCCATGGGGCGGTTAATCGCTTCCACTAATGCAAACTCGCACACAAGTACCAGCGAATTTGATCCCAGGGGAAGGATAAGCGCAAGGATAAATTCCTCCGGTAATCAAACAAGTTATCAATATGATGCCATAGGGAACCTTACCCAGATTACGGATCCCATGGGACACAAAACAACGATGATTTATGATGATTTAAACCGCATGATTGAGCGGAAGGACCACCTTGGCCATACGGTACGTTATGAATATGATATCAACGGCAGAAAATCAAAGATGATAGATGCCAACGGTAATGCAACCAGTTATGGATATGATGCCGCAGGAAGGATGACCACTGTCACCGACGCTGAAGGGAATGTAACCAGGGCCGGTTACGACAGTAACGGTAATTTGACATCCGTCACCGACCCGAACGGCAATATCACAACATATACCTATGATGAGTTGAATCGACTTGTCTCCATGGAGGATCCGGAAAACAATGTCTGGCAATACAGCTATTATAGAAATGGTTTGCTGGATCGGAGTATTAAACCTGACGGAACCGGTATTAAGCGTGAGTATGATGAACTGAACCGACTGACAACCGTGACCTACAGAGATGCACAAAATACAATCATCAGCACAGTAACATATTCCTATGATGCTAACGGCAACCGAACAAAAATGGTTGACGCTTCAGGCACCACGACCTTTACCTATGATGAACTCAATCGGCTGACAAGTGTAACGGATTCTTTCGGGCAGACCGTAACCTATGAGTACGATGGGGTGGGGAATATTACCAGGCTTATTTATCCCGGTAACAAAGCCGTGGATTACACCTATGATACAGGTGATCGTATGCATACGGTCACCGATTGGCTTGGAGGGGTTACGACCTATAGTTACAATCCTGCCGGCCAGGTAAAACAGATCGACCATGCAAACAGTACCGTTACCAGGATCGGTTACGACAATGCCGGTCGTCTGCAGTCCTATCGTAATTTAAAGAGTGACGGCACTGTTATCTCCAGCCACGTATATACCAGAGACAATCACGGCAACCCCATTGCCGCTGAAACCGAGTTGCCGCTTCTCCCCCAGCTTTTTTCCACCAGCTCTACGTTTACCTATGACAAGGCCAATCGAATCCTGACCAAAGATCAGGTGGAGTTTGTCCATGATGCTCCCGGACGAATGGTTAGGGAAATTATGAATGGTGAGGAAACGACATATACCTTTAATCATCTGGATCTTATCACCCAAATCAGTTCAAGTTACGGCACTGAGACCATGAAGTATAATGGGCATGGTGATCGGATTGCCAGGGTTGTGGACGGCATTGAAACCCGTTATGTACTTGACTCCAACAGGGGGTTGACCAAAGTGCTGGCTGAGACCGACTCCGCCAATACCCCCGCCTATTATTATATTTACGGACATGGACTTCTTGAGCAGATAGGAGCTGATAATTCGGTCCGTACCTATCATTTTGATCCCACCGGCCACACATTGGCCCTGACTGATCAGAGTCAAACGAGTACAGATCTCTATGCCTATACACCCTATGGCGAAACGAGCAGTTTGAGTACACGTCATAACCCATTTCGTTATGTGGGAAGGGAAGGGGTTATGGATGATGATAATGGATTATTATATATGCGGGCCAGGTACTATCGGTCAAATTTAAGACGTTTTTTTAGTTTGGATAAGATTTTTGGCAATGTCTCCGAGCCACAAGGTCTAAATAGGTACGTTTATACAGAAGGGCAACCGATCACCCATACCGATCCATCGGGACTTGATGACTATGAGACAAGGATGGAATTGCAATCAGAAATGGATAAAATTTCTAACTATATTGAGTACAACAACAAATTAAAAGCGAAATATCTTTCCATAGCTACAAATATTGGGAAAAAATATCAAGTTGGAAAAGCCTTTTATTCTAAAGGGGTCAGGACGTACGGAGATACGTTTAAAAATAAATACAAAGAAAGATGGATAGCCTTTAGAGAAAAATATGAAAAATATACAATCGAATTAGAGGCTAGAATTGAGAGAATAAAAACGAATATTTATGATTGGAATAAAGAACTACATCGCCTTAATGAAAAGTATCTAAAGATTGCCTCTGAAGTGGACTGGGTAGATGAAACAATAAGTGCCATTAGTGATATTTCTCTTGAACAAATTGTAGATTTGGTATCCGCTGCAGACGACCCTGCAGGGTATGTTCGTGATAAAGAAACGAATTTGCTGCTTTATGTTGGAGAACAGGCTTGTAATAAGGCTAGTAGTGAAATGGGGAATCCTCCTTGTACCGAAATGATTAAAGATGGTGTTAAGTTCTATTTAAGGCGGCCTACAAAAACGTGGAAAGAAGGCCAACATCTTGAGGTTAATTGGGATGGTTGAACTACCTTCTGATTCGATAAAGAAAGACAGACATTAGCCATTCCCGGAGGATGCTGAATTGGGCTTACCCCTATTTTTAAACCACGAGATGACAAATTTAAGGTGGAATCTGCTGTTCCTTTTTAATACCATTTCTTGGATACAGATTCTACTTAAGGGGGTGGTCCGAAAATTGGGGTTAACCGCACAATTTAGAAGCTTGAGTTAGCAATTTTTGTCTTTTTGCTTGAAAAACAATACAAATAGGTGCCAATGCCAAGCACAATCAAAACAATCATGAAAGCAAGCACCAGAAAAACCGCACATATCGAGAAAATCAGGTTACACAAGGAATTGAGTGTGGACTCAGATTGCTGTTCAAGAATTACTGGTCAGGTGCGCCGCTTCCTGCGGCTATTCGAGCCTGTACAAATCTGCAGCACTCCTGACCAGTTACAGTTTTTACAACTGTAAAATCAGATGGTTATAAGACATATGAACAGAGACGTTCAAGGGCATCATTCGTCCTATACGGCGGGGCTAGGTGCAGGAGAAGATGGTCTTCGTGGAAGAAAGAGGGATAGTTGCCCAATCTAAACTGGATGGATACGTTAGTCCCCAAAACCGGAGTTTTGTAGGGATGTACGTAAAATTTTACCAAGGTGTCGACAGAAAGAGCTTGCATCACCAATTTTCCTGTTTCGTCGACTGAAAAATCAAATCTTCGGCGGTCTATTCTGACCTTCCGGGAATAGCTGGTAATTATGAAGCTACTTAAAACAATATTCATTTGTTTACTTTCATTTTTCTATTGTTCATTATTGTTCCCATATAATTCACTATCTAATACAATTTTGAAATATGACAAGATTGATCGTCTTGTGGAATTCAGCCCCCATTTAAATGGGTTACCCCCTGCTAGTCGGAGTTACACCTACGACGCTTCCGGAAACATCACCCAGCAAACCACCTCCGCCTCCTCAGACGCCATAACCGACACCGATGGAGACAAAATAGACGATGAATGGGAAATTTATTATTTCAGCAATTTGTCCACGGCCGACATTACCACTGATACAGACAATGACCGTTACTCTGATTACTGGGAATATCAGAACTGGCGGGCCCACGTCCGGGACCCTGCCGGAAAATCCTTCCAACCGTTAGAGGCCAATGCCCCCGCCGGCCGGGGCTATGATCTTGATTCCGCCGACTATCCACCGGATGTGGTCACCGATCCGATACCCGTAGACATGGCGGAATCCGTCAAACTGAAGCCACTGTTTTCCTGGTCTCCAGCTAACGGTGCGGCTTCATACCGGTTGTTTTTGGGAGTCAGCCCAAATCTTGGCCCCGAACAATTGATTTATAACAATGTTGCTACCTCTTTTACCCCTTCCACACCTCTCGCGGATGCCACCCATTACTTCTGGCGGGTAGATGCCTGCCAAAATGGCGGTGCCAACTGCAGTACCGGTCAGGTGTGGCAATTTTCCACCGAAGGGGGGGGAGGTAGCAGGCCCGAGAAAGTTTCCACAGGTATGCCTGCCTACGGCGCAATCGGCCAGCCTTTAACAACTACTTTGCGCTGGCAGGGGGTTGTAGGAGCTACAGACTATAATATTTATTTTGGTATATCTGCCGATCCTCCCTGGGTTAAGCGACAGTCAGGGGGTTCCGGTACCAACAGTTACGCCGTTTCCCTCGCTCCTAATACCACCTATTATTGGAGAATTGATAGTGTAAATGGGAATGGAAAAAACAGGGGGGATGTCTGGCAATTCACAACCGGATCAAGCTCCGCTTCCTCCGATCCACTGACCGCCGTAAATTTCTGGATGACTCCCGGTGCTATTTATGCCCACCCTGATGAATCAGTAAAAACACGGGTTTTTGAGGCTAAATGTACCATCACCAATAACAGTGACAGAATTCAGCATATCCAGCAAATCGCCCTTGCCGTTCACTACCCCTATGTCAATGGGGATGCAATCATAGATCTTTATGACCCGACTACCTGGACTGCAAGATACCTGAAAGACGTCACACTCACTCCAGGCAGTTCAATTAATTTTCCGCTGTCTGCAGGCAGTCTTAAAAATCCGGGGGAGTACCACCTCCGTGTGAATATTAAGCAGAATAACCAGTGGCGGGCCATTGCCACCAAAACCTTTGAAGTGCTCGACCAGCCGGTTGAGACTCCTGCCGCAAATACGCCATTTCCTGCAAGTGGTGCAACTAATGTTTCCACTGATGTCACTATGCGCTGGTCCAATACCGGACGGGTTTATGCTCCAGGCGGTTCAGTCCCTCCATATGTCCTTTGTATGGACACTGATAGCAATATTACGCAGAGTGACTGCACTATTGAACTTGATTCCCCTCAATATTCCCCTGCAGACTTACAGCCTGGCACAAAATATTATTGGCGCATTGCTTCATTCGGTGCAACAGGGCAGTCACTTGGTCCGCTCTGGTCATTTACCACGATGCCTCAGGTCACTTCACCAAGCGGTCAGTTATCTGTCCTGTTCAATAAAGCTGATGATACGTTTTCCGCCTCCTTTTCAGTCAATGACCATACAGAGCAGGTGAAAATTTTTTATTCCTACGATAATGGTACAACCTGGAACCAGATATTCACTACGAATATACTTTCTCTTCACAACCTGACCACCGATTTTGTTCTTCCGGATGAGAATAATCACCAGACAGTTTCCTTTTATCTGCAGGCCATACGCAACAGTGGAACCCCGGAAATCTACAGCACTGATCAGCAGCGGGTTAACTACTCGACCGAGGATCCTGTAGAAAAACCTGCTGCGCCAATCATTACCATATCGAGTAATAATGATACGGCCACTATCGTGTGGAAAAAGATCCTGGATAGCCATTACAGAGATACGATCAGAAATTATGAAATAGAATATGCAACAACGAATACCTTTAGTGGATCAACCTCAAAATTGATTGGCAACCCTGCAGCCGGAACATCTCTTTATGAAATTCTTTCTTATCCTATTAACGGATTATTAGACAATAGCCGTTATTATTTTCGCGTTCGTGCTAAGAACAGTGCCGGTACCGGAAATTGGAGTAATATTGCCTTTACCGACATAGCCATTAACGATATACCTGTTATTGATACTGGCTACCAAGTGCCCTCCGACAATGCCACTGGAGTCGATAAGACCCCAACCCTTCGTTGGCAGGCTACAGATGCAGACGGTGACGACCTATATTATGGCGTCTGGTTTGGGAAAACTCCGCAAACGATGAATTCTCTGGTTTCGATTAATGACCTGACCCGAGTTAATGAAAATTCTCTTACTCTCCCTCATCGCTGGCAAGATATTTTAGAACCCGGCACGACCTATTATTGGCAGGTACGTGTTAGGGAAAAGGGGCGGTACCGCAAATTCTACGGCGGAGAGTACCCGGCATCTCCTATTTGGTCTTTTACCACGCAAACAACAGGGCCGGATCCCGCTATCACCAATGTGGTGAGGATCGGGGAAGTGAAACCAGGTTGCTCGGTATTGTTTAGGGTTACTGTAAAAAATTTAGGGGTGGATAATATAGGCACCATTGGAATTACCTCGTCCTATATTAAAAACGGCACAGCAAGCCCATTTCGTATCGGCTCGGGTGCTACAGGTAAAACCCTTGCTCCTGGTGATGAAACAACCGTAGATATTGCAGTAAAATTCAAGGATTCCATAATTGAGCAGAATGGAATTATCTATGATGATATTTTGGTGCCAGGGACCAGTACCGTAAAATTTACCCTCAGCACTTCGGGATTTTCCGATGTAAATAGCGGGAATAACACCGGCCAGGTGGATATAAACTATGTGAACCCAGGCGGTCCTGACATTACCTATTTTGATCTCAGAGAATATAAAAGTATGTTGGGTGATCCAAGTGATTTTAAGGCAAGAACCGGAAAGCAGTTACAAATCATCGTCAATGCCGCAGACGATACTAGAATTAAATCGGGCCGGATTTATGTTCGGCGTCATCCATCTGAAAACTGGACTTTAATTTATAATGGTACTAACGATGATGCTACTTTTAGTTTTGTTGAATCAGGTTGCCTGCCAGGTGTTACAATGCTTGCCGGTAACGCTATTGCATGGACGGTGCCTACTGATTTTCTTACATCGGAAGCTGAGGTGCGGGTACAATTCTTGGATGATGCGGATACCGGTAAAGAACAGTTATCCATTCCCTTTCCGGTTGTGTCAGGTTCACTTTCGGCGAGTATTACCGTCGGCGGTAGCTTGTTCCAGGTGGGACAGAATATTGAATGGAATGAATCATGGACTTCAGATGCACCTGTTATACAGCAAGAAGTATGGTTGCGTGCCGGTCCCAGGAGTGAAAGATTGCTGGAAACACATAACACGGGGGGGATATTAATCAGCAATCCATACAGCGTCTTGATACCTAATGATAATGATTTGGCCAGTCAACACTGTATATTAGAGCTTCATATTCTGGATGAAGCCGGGAACGAACAAACAGTGGTTTCCGAAAATTTCCAGGTACAGGATAACAAGGACCTCCCAGCACCTTTCAATGAATCTATCCTTGTCTATAATGATGAATTCAACTTCCCGGTAGATTCAATCAGACAACTTCAGCATCGTGAAGTAGATTTTCTGAAACTGGACAGTGCAAATGTTGTCCATATTATTTTTCGACATGAGTATGGTTACTTCAATAACACTGAATCCGGTGTTGCTGAAGATGATGATATCCACGAAAGGAATATGTATTATATTTCGTATGATCCTCAGAGCCAAACCGTTTCCAGCAAGATACTTGTCTGTGATAAAGATTTTTCCGTTGTTTCTTTTAATTTATTTAATGATATTCCTTATGTACTGCTAAAAGATCGGCAGGAAACCCTGTACTACAGTTATCTTGACTCAGGACAATTTCAGCCACCTGTTCCAATAGAAAATGGTACTATACCTAAGGTCATGCTTCCTTTGAGCCAGGTAGACAGCTTTGGTAACCAGGATTATGGGTGGGTGCAGCCTGGTGGGTACGCCTTTCTAAATGGGGAACAATGGCTGCTTGATATCCCCTCGAATACGGTACATAAGCATTCGTTTGCAGGAGGGCATTTTGGATCAATACAAAATGTAACCGTAACGAATAATGCCGGCAATGTTGGTGGTAATATTATTAAACCGGCAACAGTAAATGATAGCATTTACTTTGTTGATAAGAATGGGACAAAGTTAGTGCGACTCGATACGGTGTCAAAAGTGGTGGATGCTTATAACTTACCTTTTACCGTTGACTCTACAGAGGAGGCACGACATAAAGTTTCCTTACTTGCAAAAAATGGGAAGGTCTTTCTTTTCGGTAATGGACATGTGTATGAATTTATAAGTTCATCATCATCCTTTATCGATCACGGAGAAATCGCCTACACTTTTAATGGGACAGCATTTAGCATAGCGACAATCTGGAATGAAGTTGCTTGGCTGCAAACCGTGACTACCGAAACAACTTCTTATATGATTGTAGGTTACGAGTCATATCCTGCTTCGGTACCGATGCATACAAAGCATGAAATTCTTCAATTCAATAGTCAGTCTGCGACCTTCACGAAATCCGTCGTTAAGGTGGGGAGCAGCATGGATGACAGGCTCGGACGGTTTTACACTGCGCATGGTTCCTCCTTCCCCTTCAAACGATACCCCGATATTGAATACATCGGTGATAATAAAGTTCTGGCTGTAACTGCTGCAGGAGGCCTGATTGATTCGTCGGGAGTATACGATTATGAATCAGGGTTACAACTACTGGATCTTGAGACTGGAGATATAACTTTTATAGATTACTTGGGGTTGGAATCATCTGGAGGCCATACGAGTCTTCTTAAAGAAAATGGTAACGTGAACCTTCTGACCAGTCAGGAAAGTACGGGAGAAAATATTTCTGTAATGCTTAATCTTTCAAATATTGATGCAGCTGTAAATGAAGTTGAATCTCCTGAGTTGATTAATTTTAATGAGTCATTATATGCGATATGGTCAAAAGGTGTTCCCTTTGACGGTCGATGGGACAACTCAAATAATTTTTATAGAAGTAAAGGGCAAGAAAGAAATAAAAAATATGATATCATATCGCTTGGGAGCACAATAGAAAATATAGCGGATCATTCGCTAGGTTCCAGTGTGGCCGTCAATGGTGATTTCCTTGCTTCTTCTCGAGGACAACTTTTCACATTATACCCTGATCTTACACTCGCTGAATCTGTCAAAAATCTTTTTGGGTATCAAGGCGTTCAATTACTTGCAAACAATGGGCATTATGCCGGTGCATTAGGAAAATATATTGGTGGATCTGCTACCGAAATTCAACTTGTCTCTCCAGATGCTTCAACGACCCTGTTTAATGTACCTTCAAATGGCAGTGTGGTTGCCGATTTTCCTGGTCAAATTATCACCGCTGGTTACGGATATGGTGATTTTAGCGGGAGAAATGTCGTGACAAAACAGGATGCTTCGTCGAATCAATTATCCACCATCGTTTTTGGCTCAGCTGGCAACACTTTTGATTATCAACATAGAGCCGATATAAACGAAAATCAGTATGTAGCTGTTGGATGGAGCAACTATCTTGCATTGGCTGATTTTTCTCGTGATATTGTTGCCCCGGAGATACATATTCTCGATTCAGGTGGACAAGTCCATTCTTCTTCTGAAATAACGTTGCATTGGGATGCAAGTGATAATTTGAACCAAATTGATCGTTTTGAACTTTATCTTGTTTCAGGTGGCATCGAAAGCCATATTGCAAGCATTACTAACTCCACTGTTAGATCGCATACTTTCACGCTTAACGGCAATTCCGGTGATAGGATTGGGATAAAAATTGTCGTTTATGATGTCGATGGTAATAGCACTTACGATCAGGTAGATTATGAAATTGTCCAACCGATCGTAATCACCAGTTTTACAGTAAATAAAACTAATTTAGAGCTGGGTGATACATTACAATTCAACTGGAATGTTAACGACTTTGATCCATTGATGATTTTCACTGTTTTTAGAAGAAAAATAGGACACCAAGATTGGATCGAATTTTTCTCCGTCGCTGGTCGGTTTTCTTTTGAGCAGGAAATAAACTCTTTTACAGGTGAGTATGAATTTAAACTTGTGGTACGTGATGGTTCCGTTCAACTCCAAGATACGGTAGTTATAACGGGGGAGATGCTTCAGTTTGATTCTGAAAAATTTTCGCCTGTCGATCATTATTATGTTAATGGCGATTCACCTGATAATTGCATAGTACCATTGCACTGGGGAGTTGAGGGCGTAAGCGATTTAGAAAATATATATTTTTCGGTTTATGTCCGGAAAGAGTTTGATACTAATTTTATTAAAATTGCTGATACGTTGACCCCTGAATATAATCTTTCGCTTTCCGGCCCTTGTTCCAATTTTTCTTGGAATGTACATGCTCAGTACCAAGGAGCAGTCTATATATCATCTACTCATGATGTCTCATTAGCTGAAATTCAGAGCCCTGCCTTGACAAACTTGTCTATAGCGCGGAGAGGAACACCTGAAATTACAGCATCATTCATGAGTAATCTTGACTCTGGACAATATCATTTAATGAGAAGCACCAATGGAGGACAAACTACAGAGGTGGGGCAGGTTGATATTGCGACGGAGTTACATGATGGTGGAAAATGTGCGGGGGGAATATGCAATGTTGGTGATAATACAGCCAACTACGGAGAAGTATATCATTATTATGTTGTGACCTCTTATGGAAATAAATATTATCCTCCTGGAGCAGCGTTAACAGCTGATTTGACAAGCGCTGGGCTTAATTCTTCCGGAAAAATAACAATTTTAAATAAGAATTATAGTGTGCTTGCAACAAACAGTTTGACTCTGGATTTTCAACCTTCTGTTGGAAGTAATATTGTGTCATATGAAATTTTGCTCGGTTTTTCAGACTCTTCGACGAGCCTTTATCGTTTTACAAATAGTACCTCTGTATCTATAAATGATCTTAGCTTTAACCATGTCTATTGTATACAAATCTATGGATTGGATGCTTTGGGAGCTCGCATTACTTCTGTTCCTGCGCAGCTTTTTGTTTCGACTCCACCCGTTCCTACCCCTTTCGCACCATTTAATCTCTCAGGAGTAAAGAATCATCATGGTGTACAATTAACTTGGTCAACTGCTAATAAGTTTACACAGACATTCATAGTTGAAAGAAAATCAAATAATGATGTCGAATATCAAAAAATTGCTACTACTTCGCAAAAAAACTTTACTGATTTATCATCGATTGTTGGAAGCAGAAGTTACAGAGTAAAATCATACACAGAAACTGGTGCATCACCTTATTCCAATATTGTTACGATAAATGGAGAGAGCATTATCGACACCGATAATGATGGTATTGATGATGAGTGGGAACTGTTCCATTTTGGTTCGTTAGGGGTTGTCAACAGGTATTCAAATTTTGATGGAGATGGTTATACTGATCTTTGGGAATACCTTAACTGGAATGAGGGCATTTTTGACACGGGTGGTTATTCGTTTGATCCAACAATTATTAATTTACCGGGTAGCCGAGGGGATAATGTCATGCCTGGGAAAAGAAATATTTTATTTCTTGCATTACCTGCATTTATATCCGGTAATCACTTGAGTCAGTGAAAAGAAAGGAAAATATGACTGTTGTTTTGCTAAGAATAACATAATTTAAATGATTTATTGGGAGCATTATTAATGCTAGCAGTGCAGTCCATGTTTGTAATAACTGATTAACTGATTTAAGTTTCTGGATTGCGTAACATGAGAGACTCTTAAAATTTGTAGTAATCTGTAAAGGATTTCTTGGCGTTGCAGACGTTTTTTCTGTCTGACCTATAGCCACTTGTCTATGAACTCAAAACTCAGTTGGAATTGGTTAGAAGATTACTCAGGATGCATGTAAATATAGTGTGATTTTAATCGGTTACGCAATGCGGTAAAGTATTGCAATGCCTCTGAATGATCTGTCATTTGTGCAATACTTAATCAAAACTTTGTGCTTTTTAACCTTAATTCGGCGTTATCATACAACGAAAAACAGCTTTTCTTGATCAAGTATTGCACGTTACCAGCTATAACTAATTGAAATTAAAGAATCCAACTGAATTTTGTGGTAATAGCCACTTGTAGTATCCATTCCTGCCGGTTGTGTCTCTTCGCATATCATGAAAGACCCTCCATTGTGCAAATCCATTTTGTCATCGATTCTAATTTATTGTTTTTTGTGCTATTTTAAAAGGGGGCCAATGGAAAAAATTTTGAAACCGTAGGCCTGCCCCGTTCCATAGTCTTGATTTTGTTTGTTCCCAGCCGAGGTTGGGAAGGTTCGAGAACCTGTTTTTTCATTAATTTATATGGTTGATATCGAACCGAAATGAAGTAAATAGCATTCAAATCTCGATTAATTCTACCTCAAAATTAGACAGTTCGAATTTACAACGAAATGGGATTGTACCCCCCTCCATCCATCGAAAATCGCCTTGTTGATGTGGCAAAGTTTGTTCTTGTCTTTGCGGCCTGCGTCTATCTGCTTTTGCGCGGCAGCGCAGAGATCGGCTACAACTGGCATTGGAAAACCATCTCTTCCTATCTGTTGACTGTTGAGGGGGGACATTTGCGGTTCGGGCCACTGTCGCGCGGGCTGCTGATTACCCTGGAAATAACCTTCTTCAGCCTGCTGCTCTCCGCCTTTATCGGGTTGAGCGTTGCCCTGTTTCGTCTTTCCGGGTCCTTGGTCGGTCGCCTGCTGGCCAGGATCTACCTGGAAACCATCCGCAATACCCCGCTTCTTGTGCAGATTTTTTTTCTTTATTTTGTCATGGCGCCGATTCTGGACATCGGTCGTTTTGCCACCGGTGTACTGGCGCTCAGTCTTTTTGAAGGGGCCTATGCCTCGGAAATCATCCGGGCCGGGATCGTGGCCGTGCCCATCGGACAGTGGGAGGCCTCCCATGCCCTTGGCCTGCAGAGTTTTGACACCTATCGGGCGGTCATTATCCCCCAGGCCATGCGGCGTATAATTCCGCCCCTGACCAGCCAGGCCGTCTCTCTGCTCAAGGATTCCGCGCTGGTCAGTACCATTGCCGTCTATGAACTCACCATGGAGGGGCGGACGATTATTGCCGAGACCTTTCTTACATTTGAAGTCTGGTTTACGGTTGCGGCCATCTATCTTGTGGTGGCGCTTTTCCTCTCCTTTGTCGCCGATCAGGCCGGGAAATATTTGCAGGTTTCATGAACGGGCAGGCAAAACAGGGGAACAACGCTCCTATTATCAATGTTAGGAGGATAGAGAAAATCTTTCCCGGTCCGGTTGTCGCTCTGAAGGATTTTTCCACCACGGTCCGGCGTGGTGAAGTGCTGGTGGTTATCGGGCCATCCGGTTCAGGGAAATCGACATTTCTGCGTTGCTTAAACGGCCTTGAAGAAATCGATTCCGGCACCATCCACATCGACGGTGTCCCTCTGGATGAAAACGAGGCAAACAGGCTGGCAATCAGGCGAAAGGTGGGCATGGTCTTTCAGTCCTTTAATCTCTTTCCCCATCTTACCGTGCGAGGCAATGTGGACCTTGCTCAGCGGTTGGTCCAGAAAAAGAGCCGTAAAGAGGCGGCGGAATTTTCCCGTCGGCTCCTTGATCAGGTGGGGCTTGGTAAGATGGAAGACAGGTATCCGCATCAGCTCAGCGGCGGCCAGCAACAGCGGGTGGCCATTGCCCGGGCCCTGGCCATGATGCCGAAAATCATGCTCTTTGACGAGGCAACCTCGGCCCTTGATCCGGAGATGATCGGTGAGGTACTGGATGTGATGCAACAGCTTGGCCGGGACGGGATGACCATGGTCGTGGTCACCCATGAAATGGGGTTTGCCCGTGAGGTAAGTGACCGGATTCTTTTTATGGACAAAGGCCGTATTATTGAGGATAGCGACAGTCGCACGTTTTTTCGCAATCCGGAACACGTTCGGACCAAGGAATTTTTACGACAGATTTTGTAAGGAGATTCCATGCAATGCGACCGATATGCATGGAACCGGCACTGGGGAGCCCGGTACTCTTATAGATGACGGCTCCTGAAAATAGATCAATGAATAACACAGCACAATAGAGGGGTAAAAATGGACAACTGGAAGCAACGAGGAATACTGGCGACGATGATCATCCTGTTTTTTGCATTGCCGGCGTCGGCGGCTGGAATTCATCAGCAGATAGTAGCCGACAGCGTGATTGAACAGGTCGTCAATCGCGGTACACTCAGGGTGGGAATGGATATCTTCGTGCCTTGGGCCATGAAAAACAAAAAGGGCGAACTTATTGGAATGGAAATTGATGTCGCCCGCAAGCTGGCAAAGGATATGGGCGTCAAGGTACGGTTTGTGCCCACCAAATGGTCGGGTATTATTCCTGCGCTCATGGCCGGGAAATTTGATGTCATTATTGGTGGTATGAGCGTTACCCCAAAAAGAAATTTGAAGATCAATTTTACCAGGCCTTATTACTATTCAAGTCAGGGATTGCTGGCAAACATCAGGATGACAAAAGGTTTTCAGTTGCGCGATTTTAACAGCCCCAAGGTCAGTCTTGCCGCCCGTCTCGGATCCACCGCCGCCATTGCCGCCAAAAAGAATTTTCCATTGGCAAAACTCAGGCTTTTTGATGATGAACCCTCCGCCGTTCAAGAGGTGCGTAACGGCCGGGTCCATGCCATGGTCGGTTCCCAGCCCCTGCCTGCACAGATGGCCGTCGAAGCACCGAAATTGCTCAAGGCCTATAAGGAGCAGTTGATGAAGGAACCCATCTGCTTCGGCGTGCGCAAGGGTGATGTTGATGTGCTCAATTATTTTAATAACTGGATCGAAATTCAGCGCAGTAAAGGCTGGATGCAGGAACGCTATGCCTACTGGTTTGAGTCAACCGCCTGGAAAAAGGAAATATAAGATCCACTGAAAATGGAGTAATTCCGCTATGTTTTTTTGTAGTTAACCCGGTTTGCCCATGCTTGGCCGTCGTAGGAAAAAAAATAGAGGTCTGGATTGTATTCTTCTGGCGTTGGTTTTTGCGGCAACGGGTTACCTTGGCTATCGCGTGACCATGCAGCTGCACTATACCTGGCACTGGGGCGATATCCTGCAGTATATTGTCCGCTTTGATAAGCAGCAGCATCGGTGGGTCGCCAATTATCTGCTCCTTGGCCTGTTGACCACACTGCGTCTGAGCCTCTATGCGGCGGTACCTGCCCTGATGATCGGTCTGGGGATGGCCCTGGCGCGCATCAGCCGCAGTTTGTTTTGGCGGATGACAGGTCGCACATATATCGAGCTGATGCGCAATTTGCCGCCGCTGGTGATTATTTTTCTGGTCTATTATTTTCTGGCCGATCAGCTCACCCCGCTCATTGGCGTGGATGATTTTTTACAAAATATGTCGTCGCAGACAGCCCATTGGCTGGGCCTCCTTGTTGCCCCGCCCGCCACTATTACCGCCTTTATACCTGCGGTACTGACCCTGGCCGTCTTTGAAGGGGCCTATATCGCCGAGATCCTGCGCGCAGGTATCGAGGCCGTGGACAGTGGCCAGTGGGAGGCCGCCCATGCCCTTGGACTTTCCCGAGGCCAGTGCATGCGCCATATTATCCTGCCGCAGACCTTTCGTCAGGTGCTGCCGCCCCTGGCCGGGCAGTTTATCTCCCTGATCAAGGATTCCTCCATTGTGTCGGTTATCTCCATCCAGGAGTTGACCTACCAGGGGACGCAATTGATGGCCTCCACATATATGACCATTGAGGTCTGGCTGCTGGTTGCGGCCATGTATTTTGTCCTTACCTTTCCCTGCTCTTTGCTGCTCGGCAGGCTGGAACGATCCTATGCCCGGGGCGCAACCTGAGAAAATGACCTTGTGCCGCCGGACCATGCTGGTTACTGTGAATATTATCCGAAAATAGCCCGTGTAGCTGTGTCCTTTCGGACTATTTCCATCATTCATTGTGGCTGCGACGGTAAATTATGGTCCAGCCATGCTGGTTTATCCGAAAACAGGATTGCGCGTGTTATTGCATGTGCTGTAGGAGCGGATTTATCCGCGAATAGCTTATTGAATTACCATGATAAGATGAAAATTTCGCGGCTGAAGCCGCTCCTACCGAGCCTGGGGTGCGGGTAAAATCTACCTTAGGCGTAACCTGTTGATTTTCATGGTTTGTTATGCTGTTCAACCATGCTGGTTTATACCGGAAAAATTTCTCAATCATTCTATATCCATGAAGAATACCGCACGATCCCTGTTGACACGATTTCTCTGTCTGTTTCTGCTGGCAGGCCAGCTTCTGCTGCCCGTAAGCGGGTTTTCCTTGACCATCGGCGAGGAGCGCGAGGTCGGGGAAAAGCTGCTCTATTCAGTCCGCACAAGTTTCAGGCTGCTTGATGACCCTGATATCAGCCAATATATCAATGAACTCGGCAACCAGGTCCTGACCATTGCCGGGCCCCAGTATTTCGACTATCACTTTTTTGTGGTTCGCAGTGATCAGTTTAATGCCTTTGCCGCCCCCGGCGGACTGGTGTTTTTTTATAGCGGCCTTATCATGAAGATGGACTCCGAAGATCAACTTCTGAGCGTCCTTGCCCATGAGATCGGCCATGTGGTCAGTCGGCATATTGCCCAGCGTATTGACAGGGGCGGAAAAATAAGCGCCATCACTATGGGCCTTGCTCTGGCCAGTCTTGCCCTGGGAAATCCGGCCCTTGCCCAGGGATTGTTTACCGGCTCCCTGGCCGCCGGCCAGGCCATGAATCTTCATTACTCACGGCAGGACGAGGAACAGGCCGACCGGCTCTCTTTCGGCTGGATGCGTAAGATGCATCGTAATCCCGTTGCCATGGAGGCCATGCTGCGCACCATGCGCCGCATAACCCGCTATCGTTCCGGTAAACTGCCCCAGTATCTGCTGACCCATCCCAATCCTGAGGCACGCCTGAATTACGTTGAATCGCTGCTTGAAACCGATCCCGACCAGAACAAACCCGGCTATTATCGAAAAACGGACAATTTTCGTTATTTGAGGTTCAAGTACCGGGTGATGAGTCAATCCATGGATATTGAACGCATGCGGGTGGTTTGCACCAACAGGATGACGGGCGGAAAAGACAGGGAGCAGAAAATCATGGCCCAATATGGCCTTGCCCTGGTTGCCCGGCAGGAACACAATTATGTTCGGGCTGCCGAGTTGCTTGACAAGGTGATGGAGAGCTATCCCGGCCGTGATATCCTTGATGTCGACAAGGCCGTCCTGGAAATGGACAGTGGAAGGCTTAATGAGGCTCTGACGCTCCTTGAGAAGGCCGTGCGTAGAGATCCGACGGATATGTATGCGGTTTTTGAACTTGCCCGGGTACGGTCCCGGCAGAAAGACTGGAAACGGGCGCAGCAACTGCTCGATAAGGTCGGACGGGTTATGCCCGACTATTCGCAGCTCTATTATGAATATGGTCGCCTTAAAGCCGGGCAGGGGAAGACGGGGGAAAGCAACTTTTATCTGGGAAAGTATTATCTGTATGAGGGGAAAATCAAACAGGCAAAGGAGTATCTTGGCCGCTCGGCAAAGGACACATCACTTCCCGCTTCCATTCGCAATGAGGCGACCTCTATTTTGAAGCGGCTGGAAAAACTGGAAAACCTGTAATGGGCGTTCCTCCGGAGGCGGAAATATGTTGAAACGGTTTTCTATTTCCCTGGAAGAGGATCTGCTTGCAGGCTTTGACGACTATATTGTCCGACACGGCTATTCAAACAGGTCCGAGGCGGTGCGGGATCTTATCCGCAAGGTTCTGGTCAAGGATGAATGGGCCGATGACAGCGAAGTGGTCGGCGTAGTGACCATGGTCTATGATCACCATAAATCACAGCTCCAGGAGCGGATAACCGAGTTGCAGCATGATTTTTACGAACTCATCACCTCGACCACCCATATTCACATGGACCACCACAACTGTCTTGAGGTGACCATTGTCAAGGGTAAGGCCTCGCAGGTTCAGAATTTGGCCGGTCGTCTTATCGCCCTGCGCGGCGTAAAGGACGGCAGCCTGACCATGTCCTCCACCGGCGGTCATCTGCGGTGATCCGGAATGATCCGGCAAACGGCCTTTGACGGTATGCACGGTTTCTCCTGCGGCTTGGTCTTGCTTCTTTCTCTGCTGCTGTTCGGCTGTCCCCGGTTGCCGGAGTATGCCCTGCCTCATATTAATGCCACGGGCGGCGACCGGGTTTTTTCCGGCAGGGGATTTACCTACAGGGCATTGACCGTCCATGATTTCGGTGCCCAGTCACCACCGGAATTATCGGCTGGTCAGGCAAAGCATATTTTTGCCCATTCCTGTATTCGTATTCGCTTACGCAGGAAAACAAGCTTTTTGATAACACATGGGTATAACGATTATTTTGCCCGCTCTTTCTGGGCCGGCAGCATTCAATCCATTGGCTTTGAGGCTGTTATGATCCCCGATTGTTCCTGGTGGAACCCCAGGGTTCCTCCTGAAAAAAAGGGCTATGTGCTGCAACATGAACAGATCCATTTTGCCCTGATGGAGCTTGCAGCCCGTCGGCTCAGCCGCCGGGTCGGTAAAAATATTTCCGCTTTTTCTGTTATTGATTCGAGCCGTCAGGGAGTGGAAGATCAGCTTAAAGAAAAAATTTCCACCCTGGTTCAAAGGGAAAACACAAAAATATTGCAGGCCCATACATCTTTTGATGAGGACTGTTCACTCTACTTTGATCCCGAAAAACAACAGTGGTGGTTTGATAAGGTCAACAAAGAACTGGGGACGTGGAAAAAATAGTTGTTGTGCAAGAGACGTACCGCACGAGGCTGCCATAGACGAGAAGAACATAAAATCCATACGGAAGAGGAGGGAATATGCAGATAGCATCCTACAGGTTTGATCGGGTTGAGTTTGCCGGGTCTCTGGGAGATCTGGGGACGCTTATCCCGCTGTCGATAGCACTGGTAATGGTCAACGGTCTGAGTTTTACCTCGGTTTTTATGCTGGTCGGCATGTTCTATTGCGTCACCGGACTCTATTTTCGTCTTCCCATTCCTGTCCAGCCTTTAAAGGTAGTCTCGGCGATTGCCATTGCCTTTCCCGATAAAATCACCCTGCCGGTGATGTCGGCCACGGGCATCCTTTTTGGAATTTTTCTCATTTTTCTTGCAGGTACCGGGCTTATCGACCGGCTGGCAAAATTTTTCACCAAGCCCATTGTCCGCGGCATCCAGCTTGGACTGGGCTTTATCCTGATAACAAAGGGCATCGCCCTTATCCGCAAGCAGGCGCTCTTTATCGGTGACACAAAGGAACTGCTGATTTTTCATGGTTTGTCGGTAAATCTCCTGGTCGGGATTCTCGCTGTTGCTCTCGTCCTCTTTCTGCTTTCAAGCCGTCGTTTTCCGGCAGCGCTGGTTGTGGTGATGGCGGGTATCTGCATCGGTGTCCCGTTCGGCTCTTTTCACGCAATGAAATGGTGCTTTGGCCCAACCGACATCCAATTGTTCAGGCCGCATCTAAACGATTTCACGACCGCACTCTTTCTCCTGGTTATACCGCAGATTCCCTTGACCATCGGCAATGCCGTCATCGGGACGACCGATACGGCCGCAACGCTCTTCGGCACGGGTGAGGCAACGGCACGGGTATCAAACAGCAGCTTTTCTTTCAGTATGGGCATGGCAAATATCGTGGTCGGCCTGCTGGGAGCCATGCCCATGTGTCACGGCGCAGGCGGCCTTGCCGCCCATTACCGTTTCGGGGCCAGGACCGGCGGCTCAAACATCATGATAGGGCTTCTTTTTATTCTTATTGCCTTTGCATTCGGCAAAATCGGCGTCTCTCTTCTCTCTTCCATACCAAATTCGGTTCTCGGCGTACTTCTGCTTTTTGCCGGGCTTGAACTGGCTCTTCTGGTCAGGGACCTCAGAAAGAGGCCGGAACTGTTCATTGCCTTTCTGATTGCCGGTATCGGTCTTGCCACAACAAACATGAGTATTGCCTTTGCATCCGGTATTGTCGTTGCCTGGCTTTTAAAGTGGCGAAATATTGAGATTTGATGGCGTCGTAAAAATACGAATTGGTTGGCGAGTTGGGCAGGAATTTGTACCATGAATGTTATCCTGTTAAGCTGATATCCAGTAATATTGGCATGATAGAAAGCAGAAAGTAACGTAACATGTTGAGTTTACGTTGTCAGTGATTTATGGTTTTCGGAGTTATAAAGAAACCAGAAAATAATTTGTTAGCTTAGGAGCACAACAGCAATTCCCGAATAGGGCTTAAAGGCCGCAATAGCGTCATCAATTCAAATATGTTTCGTAAACATTGTGAAAAATATCGGTAAAAAATCAAATTTTACTTGACATTCCAACAGGTTAGCTATTTTTGTCTTTTTGTAAGAAAAACAACAACTTACAAGGAGGCACCAATGTCAAACCAAATCAGGACTATCGTGAAAGCCAGCATCAGAAAAGCCGCACATATCGAGAAAATCAGGTTGCGCAAGGACCTGAATGCTGATGCTCTGTTTGCAACCAATAAGGATTGAGTCCGATCCGCGCAGCGGTCGGCTCAATCCATTGTTCAAGAAGTCCGGGTCAGGCAAGGGAATTGTATAGAGTAAGGGGATTGCTGCTACGGATCAGAGATTTCGGCAGCAAAGGGCGTCTGTTAT
>WGCP01000291.1 GCA_015493715.1 Desulfobulbaceae bacterium | reverse complement strand
GGCTTATCCGTCACATTGATGATGGCCTGCTCACTCTTTGTGCGCATTTTTTAATGGATGTGCAGCGGGATGGGTTACCGGTATAGCGGGAAGAGTAAAATCGCCGGCTAAATCGTCAGGTTTGCGCAGACTCTACTCCCGGATTATTTAGGAAACAACAGGGTGAAGACCAGGCGCGCTCCCCATCCTTCGGGACCGTTATCAGGGCTCTGGGCCCAATAGCGCACACCGCCGCCGAAGCTGAAAATCTGCCCGCCCAGTTTGGTCACTTTAGTGACAATCAGGTTCAAGGGCACAGACCATTCTTTTGAATCCCAGTTATAGGTGGATTCGGTCAACAGGGTAGTAGAAATAGCATTTTTTGTGGTGTACGTCAGAAATGGCTGAAGAAAAGTAGCGTTCACATCAGCCCGATCATCCTTACCCGCAAAGGACCACACATGGTTGGCCAGGCCGCCATAGGTCCAGGGGCCTGTCTGCTTAAGCATTACTGCAGTTGGACCTGCGCCCCATTTATCAGCAGTCAGCAGATCATCAGATCCGCTTGGAAACAAAAAGACAGGCCCTGCGCCCCAAATCCAGCCATTGTCTGTTGCCGAACTTGGTGAAAGAAACAGGCTTTGTACGATATCACCGATTCCGGTCTGACTACCGCTGCCTGGAAAAATGTCATCTTGGGATATCACCGGCAGAATAGTTCTTGAGATAAGATTCCACTTCTCATTCAGGGTAATGGGAATCACCGGCTGAATATTGAGGATCCAGTGGTCTCCATCATCCTTCGGGCCGATATCGCTATCGTAGTTCAGTTGAAAGGGAAGACTGATAAGCGCCGCCACCGGATTAGCCAGTTTCTTTGCCAGTTCCACGGCATTGTCTTTATTGACAGTTTGTTCAGCCTGAGCAGGCAGGCAGAGAGCAAGAGCAATGAAAACGGTATAGAATGATACTTTGTTGAGCATCCTGGCTCCTTGGGCAATTTTTTTGTAGAAAATATTTCTCAAGACAACATCGGAGGAAAAAGATCAGCTGGGATTGCCAGCTGATCTTTTTCTATTCATACAAATAGCAGCATTACCCCGTTACCGGGTAAGTTCCTGAATTTCTTCCTCGCCCTTCATGGAAAATTTTTTGATCTCTTTCGCCTCAGGGTCCATCTTCTTCAGGTCAACCATTCGAATCCGGCTGTTCGCATACGTCCGAAAATAGAACTGTTTGGCCTTGAGGTCACTGGCGCTTGTCCAAAGCGTGTAGTCGGCTAAGATATTTCCGTGTTCGTCTTTTTCGTGGTCCCGCGCAGCGCCCTTGGGGATATCGAAGTTGTTCAGGATATGAAATGCTTCCAGAATTGCGTCGTGGCCGGTTTTTGACGGAAGCACGGACTGACTGAATGCAACTGCTCGAACAAAGCGGGAAGGAGGCGTAAAGTCGCCTGGAAGTCCCAGCATCCCTGATCCCTGGCCCAAAGGAGTCAGCTTGATGGGGCCAAGCTGTACCGGTGGAACATTGGAAAGCGAAAAATTTACATAATTTCGCAGGTTGGTCATATGCCAGTCAAAACTTGGAGAATTGGTTATAACGCCAAGGGGATTGTCATAGATATTGAGCTTGCCGCCAACATATTCAAGCACAATGGATTTTCCGGAAGCATCATGAACAACATAATGGACGGGTGGAGTAAAGCCCCAGGCCTCGAAAACAACCTCAGGTACAACAATTTTTGCTGCATTTTTCTTCACTTCTTCAACAGTGGCGAAGTTTTCAAGTATCCAGGAACCTATCTCCCATGGAGCAATGGTTTTATCAGCATCAGTCGCTTGATAATCCATGTATTTGGCAGTACCCGGAAAATAAAACAGCCCGATAGCCAGGCCCTTTTCGTTGAAGCCGTCAAAAATGAACGGCATCCCGACGCCGTTGGCCCCGACGCTTGCGTATTTGGATTTCCATTTTAACCCATTCTTGCCGTCGGGTGTGGTTCCCGTACGGTTGTAGCCACGGGGAACCACAATAACGTCTGAGTTCAGTTCCACCGCAAATTCCAGCGTTCGCGCGTGAATAACACTCCCGTCTTCTGCAGTGAGGCGAATGCCGGTGCAGGCGTCAGCCGGACTGTGCATCAGAACGAGCAACGCACAGGCGGCGCCTATCAGTACGGATTTTAAACCATTTTTTTTCTTCATACATCCTCCCTGGGGTCAACTGTTGGCAAACATAGATGGGCCCGTTGCTTTAATGTATTTTCGCCCAGCCACGACAATTGCCGTAATGGTTTGGCAATATTTACTTAAACTTTGTGGATACATCTTCAACAGGCTGTTTCGAATCCATCTCAATAACCTTTATCCCGTTGCCTGCTGCGGCTAATGCTTTACGTACATCGATGGTGCGAATCGATTGATCTTTATAGGTCTTGAATGCATATTTTTTGTTCTTCAAGTCTGCAACGGTTGTCCACTGGGTATAGTCATAGTGGATAGCATCTTTTGTCTTCTCCTGTATGCTTCCAAACGGAATATCAAAAGCATTCATAATGTGGAACATTTGGAAAACCGT
>WGCP01000290.1 GCA_015493715.1 Desulfobulbaceae bacterium | reverse complement strand
TTTGCGGAGAATTACGATACCAGAGTGTTTGATGCTGTTCCCATGTACAGCGCGGATATAATTGAGGAGCGTTTAGGAAAGACTCGGAAAATTTATGATGAAAACGAGTTTTTCGGTCGTGATTATTCAGGGTCCCGTTATGAAGGAATAGCGGATGATATCTCTGAAGAGGACAGGGTGCTTGACCTGGCCACCGGCTCAGGTCATGGCGCAGCCAGGTTGGCGCAAAAAGCGGCAATGGCTGTCGGGGTTGATTATCTGCAAGAGTATATTGATGCTGCCCGCCAAAATTATCCAGAAAACGAGTGCCTTCGCTTTATGCAGGGGGGAGCGCAAAATTTTGTCTATGAAGGAGGCAACTGGTTTTCCGTTGCAGTGTCGTTGCATACTATCGAGCATGTTCCGGATGAGAGGGGCATGTTGAAGACTCTCAATAAAAACCTGCATCCAGGCGGGAGATTGATTCTGGAGGTTCCGCTATTGATGCGGCGACCGTGGGGAAGGCCGACTAATCCATATCATCTCCGTGAATACTCCGTAGAGCACATACGGGACATTGTCTCCGAGGCAGGATTTTCGATAGAGAAAGTGGTTGGCGGCTGCCGTGGGATCTATTCCGAAAATTTAGACATTATGCGTGGCGAGTACAGAATTTATGCCGACAAAAAGGCTTGATAGGTAATCCTGATTACGTACAAAGCTCAGCTTTTCACAACTCAGGGATAACATCGCTTGTTCTTCCGGATTGCAGGGCCCTGTAAATTCATCATTAATTCACTGGGTTCGTAATGCCCTCCGGTATTCAGCGATGGTATCCCTTGCATTCGGCTGAGGATTGTGGGTAATCAGATAGATAATTGTAAAAGGGCAACGATATGGTACTTCTTGCGGTACAATGTCCATCATGCGAAGCATCTTCTTTTCGTGAGTTATTAGAGTTTGGGACGGGATATAGTTCCAGAGTTTGTGAGGTGTGCGGCCTTAACTTTTTGGCGCCAGTGCCTACCGATGAAGACCTGAAGGTTATGTATGCCTCCTTTGAGCAGTCGTATCCAAGTCGCGATATAGTTGATTCTGAAAATGATTTTGTTGCATTTGCACGAGACAGATTCTCTTTCGTAACCGAGAGGGTAGATAAAAGTAAAGAAGGTCGATTGCTGGAGATTGGAAGTTCATATGGTCTCTTCTTGAATTTATTTAAAGAAACGCCTTGGGAAGTGCATGGGGTTGAGCCTTCAGTGCTACCTGCGAGTTTTTCAAAACAAGATCTTGCCTTGAAAAATGTGCAAAATTGCATGTTGGATGAAGCTGATTTTGGGCAAAAAGGTTTTGATGTTATTTGTTCTTTTCATGTCATTGAGCATCTTAGAAATCCTAAAAAAATGCTGTTGACAGCAAGAAAATTATTAAAAAATGATGGGAGATTATTTATCGCAACTCCCAACTTAATAGAATTAGAAACAAATATTATACATTATTTCTTTTTGCGTCATGGGCTTCATTTAATGCAGTGTACTCCCCGGACACTAGAGTCTATGCTACGTAGGTGTGGTTTTGAGATGGTTAGTTGCCGGCAGGAGGAAGACCGGCCCGCAGAATGCGGATCCATGATTGTCGAGGCCAAAAAAAGTAGTTATGGCGGGGTGGGCAGCCCTGCGGAGTATGAATATGCGCTTAAGTTTTGTCGGAAGATGCAAAAAATGAAAAGAAGGTTGTCGGAGAAGTTTGCTGGTTGGGCTGAGGGGGGATTGGATGTGGCTGTTTATGGCGCGGGAGTTCATACCCGTGGCCTGTTGGAGCTTCTTGATGAAGAAGGATTGGCTATATCGGTTCAGACAATTTATGACGATAATCCGGCTAAGGTGGGCGGGCGTTTATGTGATATACCTGTTAAGGCTTTCAGGGAGGATCGTTTGGGTGACATTGATTTGATTGTTGTCTCTTCCCTTGCAGCCGAGAAGCAAATTATTGACAGGCTGGAAGGAATCGTAAATGGTGAAAATGTCAAAATTTTTGGTATTTATCGGGATATAGTGGTTTAGTGCTAAAACAATTCAGGGGCCTGGTTATGGGAATTGAGCAAAAAAAATGGATTCTGATTATGGGGGGAGGTTTTTTGACGATTCCCATGTATGTGAAATGTAGAAAAATGGGAGTTAATATTTTAGCCTTTGAGTGGGATATGGCTGCTCCCGCCCTCAAGTTTGCTGATCAGACCATGCGTGTTAACCTGAAGGATATGGAAGATGTGCGCCGAAATGCATTAAAGGCAGGGGAGCAGTTTCCTATCGGCGGGGTGGTGACTTGTGGCGCTGATATAGAAATAGCAGTAGCTGTTGCCACTGAGGCTCTTGGGTTGCTGGGGATTTCTGTTCAGGCGGCAATAGATTGCAACGATAAGGTTGCGATGCGTAAGAAACTTGACGCGACCGGACTGGCCGATACGCTATGGGCAGAGGTGGCAACTGTCGATGAGGCGATCTCCGCTGCGGAAAAAATTGGTTACCCTTGTTTTTTTAAGCCTATTGACAACTGCGGTTCCCGTGGCTGCAAGACAATAACTTCAGCTGAAGATATACGTGAATGGTGGGGGGAGGTGATAGTATTTTCGGTTAACGCCGGACATCGAGCCATGATCGAGGAGTACGTGGACGGTCCAAGGCAGACCATTGAAATGATAGTTGAAGATGGCACCCCGTATCTTGTCAGTATTATTGACACCCATTACATCTATGAAGAGCCTGAAAAATATCCTTTTGGTAATTGGCCCGTGGAGACAGGCCTGAATATCACAGAGTTGTCGAAAGATAAGCAGCAGCATCTTTTTGAGCATTCCGCTCGTGTGGTAAAGGCTATGGGGGTAAATTTCGGGCCGGTAAAGGTTGACACTACCATATCTTCTAAAGGTATTCAGACCATTGAGTTGACAGCCCGTCTTTCCGGGGGGTTTCATTGCCAGTATGCTACTCCCCTTGCTTATGGGACAGATGAGATTTCGGCAGTTGCTAAAATGGCGCTTGGTGAAGGGCTTGATAAAGAGCTTATCCGCCATAAGTTTGAACGTACCTCGGTTGTTCTGGCCAAGTTTCCTGAACCTGGAAAAATTGTGGAAATTAG
>WGCP01000289.1 GCA_015493715.1 Desulfobulbaceae bacterium | reverse complement strand
CGAACGGGCAATGAACCAGTTCGTCGGTGAGATAGGAAAAGCCACGCGTGCACAGCCAGGCCGACAGGCTGCTCTTTCCGGCGCCGGAGGTTCCCGGCAGCCAGATGCCCTTGTCCTTCCAGGCGACTGCGGCCGCATGCAGTGTTAACCCTGAATGGACCCCATCGATCATGGCATAGATGACCTCGCCCATGAGCAGGTTGGCCATGTTTTTTTCATCTTTTTCCCTGCCGATTTTCTTGCCATCCTTGCTCAGACACCACTCTCCGCCGACCCGCTCAAGGAGGAACTCGTGGTCCGGCTCTCTGTTTTGCCCAGCTGGAACATGGGCAAAGAGAAACTCCACCATGGCGGTTAATGCGGCAGGATAGTGGAGCGCCAGCCTGCGGTCGGCAAAACCAAGGTATCTGCTCTGCATGGTTTTTTTATTGATGTTTTTTTATTGAGTTAATCAAGGGAGAGGGCGCCCGCATCCCGCAGGCTGCGCAGGGTTTCGTGAACATCACCCGGGATTGCATCCGCTGACTCGGGAAACTGTGCCGTAAGCAGGTCGATTATGTCGGCAACAGTGTTGGTTCCGTCACAGAGATGCCAGACAACGGCGGCCGAGTTGTTGAGATACACGGTTTTCGTTTGGTCAAGATGGTAGAGCAGGAGTTCACCATCAAGCTCTTCCAGCATATAGCCTTCATTTTGGAGGGGATATTTTGATTGATCCATTATTGGGATTCCTGGTTGTTGAGTTGTGGAGGATGAAAGAGGCGGTATCCCGCTGATATACAACGTAAGGAGAGCCAGCGGACAACCATTGCCGGATGGATGAGCCAGTTGCATTGCAGAAGCGAGTCCTCCGGCTTGATGCCGTAATAGGCGTGTTTCCACCAGGGAGAGGGAAGAAAAAGTTCTTTAAAAACAGTTGACCATGGTCGACCCTTTTTAACAATTTTTGAAAGCGGTCTCATTGCCTCGCCGCACCGGTCCGGTGGTCGTATGGTCGGCGGCTGAATTGTCTCGGCAAGAGCACCCGGGCACGGGAATATAAAATGGACACACTGGATTCCATTGATCACATAGGGATACTGTGTGCGTAGTTTTGGCCAGTCAATCCGGTCGTGAAATTTTGTTGCATAGGCCATGATATCATAGAGGTGGATCAGCCGCAGTTCTCTTGAAGCCGAGAAGCCATGCCTGCAGAGATGATAAAGCATGTCCATGTGGCCCATGGCCCTGATGCGGGTCTGACCAGATTGGAAGGTTTGCGGTTGTTCGGTCAGGTCATAGATGGTCATTGATTCGGGCGAATCACGGTGCATGGTGTCCGTGTGCAGTTCATTGGTGACGGTCAACCCCTGCACCTTTTTCTGCAGCATGGGCAGGTGGTGGGGCCGGTGGTTGAAACGGTGCAGACCATGGGGCATGGAATAGCCCAGTCCGGAAAGGAGATGGGCCGCAGCTTCCGCCTTTTCCGGGGCAACAAGAAGATCCATATCGTTCATCGGCCGCAGGGAGGGATCGTCATAAAGGATATAGGCCAGGGCAGCGCCTTTTAAGGCAATAAGCTCGATACCGTTGTCGGTAAACAGGGTGGCTATCTCCTGCAGGCAGGAAAAGCGAATACCGTTGGCGCGTCGATGACGAAGCACCAGTGCTTTTATCTTTTGTAATTGTTCCCCAGGCATCCGGATGTCATGGCGTTTTATGACTTGATAGACCAGCGGCGCCACGGAATGATATTCGGCCTGGGCTTCCAGGCCGTGCCACTGATCCTTATTGAGCTGAGGTATATGGTCGCCGGAGGAGACACCATGCAAACTCAAATTGAGACAGTCAATGAGGAACTGTTTGTGCTGCTGGGCAGAAGATTTCATTATGGTATCACACCGGCCGGATAAGGTAGGAGGAAAACAACCAAAAAAACTACCAGATTTTTCCTGATTTGGCAGAAAATTTTTTTACAAAAATAATGGAGTTTCTATTAGGCCTGTGGTAGCGATTACTAAATATGAAATAATCACCCGGTACAAAGAGGGAATAGATGCAGCGTGCTATGCGGAAACGGAAAGTAGACGATAATAACGGTTTTGGCAATAAAAACAGGAAGCAACCAGTGGATCAGGCGCGGCGGAAGGCCCTGAAAGCTATTGTTGCCGGAACCGCTGCTGCCGGTGTCCTTGCTGTCTCCTCCAAATGGAGCAAACCGGTGGTGAACAGCGTTATCCTGCCCGCCCATGCCCAGGCAACAAACGTGGAGGGGCCGACGGCTGTAACGACTTTGCCAGTACAAGAAAATACTAATGCTTGTACTTGTTTTGAAATACACTATCCAGCGTGGGATGATTCCTTTATTACGCAAGCACCTGTAACAGCCCAGACCGCTGAGTTTGCACCTCTCTCCAGGCGAGTATCTGTGCAGAAAAATAAGGAGTAAAAAATACAGGTCGGGTATCTGGCGGACCCGTCTCCCTTATGCCGCTCACTTTGCTGTCCGATTTGCCGTAAAAATAATCCTTTGTCCCGCTGAATGCTTATGGTATCCTGGCAATCAGGATCAGGGTGGATACATTTCACCAGCACAACAAGGAGGCGGAATGCAGCAGGAAAACAATACACAGCAGGAACCCGAGGAAAACGGAAAAAATACCGTTGATCAATCCCGAAGAAAAGCCCTGAAAAAGATTGCCGTCGGCACCGCTGTTGCCGGAGCCCTGGCGGTATCTTCCAAATGGACTAAACCGGTGGTAAATTCGGTTATTCTGCCCGCCCATGCCCAGGCAACCAATGTTGAGGGACCGGCCAATACCACCACAACTACTACTACCGCGAATGTTAATTATCCTGAGTATTCAACCGAAGGAGACGGTGCAATGATAGAAACAATCACTGTGACTTTGTCACCTGATGAGGTTGCCTCCGGCGCAAGGTCTGCTACTCTGCAGAAAAAAAGGAGGAAAAAATAAAGGTCTGGTATCGGACGAGCCCTCCTCCTTATGCCGGTCAGCTGGCACTATTTTTCCCGTAAAAATTTCTTTTCCACGCTGAATCCTTATGGTATCTTGGCAAGCAGTATCAGGATGGAGACATTTCAATAACACACTAAGGAGGCGGAATGCAGCAGGAAAACAATACACAGCCGGGACCCGAGGCAAACGGAAAAAATACCGTTGATCAATCCCGAAGAAAAGCCCTGAAAAAGATTGCCGTTGGCACCGCTGTTGCCGGAGCCCTGGCGGTATCTTCCAAATGGACCAAACCGGTGGTGAATTCGGTTATTCTTCCCGCCCATGCCCAGGCAACAAATGCGCAGGGACCGGCCACTGACACAACGACAACCACAACGACAACCACAACGACTACAACAACTCCTACTCCTACTACTACCGCAAATTCCAACGAGAGATAACCCGTTCGATGACAGAAGAAACGCAGTAAAAGCATGCATCGGCCGCCAAAGGATTCGGCCACTCTTGAAAACTCTCAAACCTTGAATCCTCTTTCTACGGGATTCAAGGTTTTTTTACCTGATATTGTTCAAAATGAGAATGAAGCGATATGTGATCGATTTTTTCCTATACAGTTGTCTCACTGCTCTTGTTCTTGCCGGTGGTGTGGCCAGCGCCGGCTCTGCATTCTCCTGTGTACAGACCACCGGCGGCTGGACCTCCATGCAGGAAAAGAAGATTCTCCTGATCAATGACCGGGGAAAGAAACTTTTTCTCCTGGCCAGGATTGCCGATGAACCCTTAGAGCTGGCCGCAGGCTATCAGTATATCTGTCCGGATGTTATCAGTCATAGCGCGATCCTGTTTGATTTCGGCAGGCAATTCACCAGTCGTTTTCACGTGCGTGGCGTTTTCTCCCCCCTGGATATCGCCTTTTTTGACCAGTCGGGAAAACTTGTCAATGTGGCGCATATGACGGCAGAACCACCCGGCTTCTCCGGCAAGCGAAAACTGTATTCGGCTGCGGCGCCTTATCGTTATGCCCTGGAGACACCGGCAGGTTACCTGGCGAATCATTTTCTTACCGGTACTCGGATACGGCTTGTGCCGGAAAGTGTCCATTGATCGACCTGTTTGGTAACTACCCGGATCTGTTTGTTGTTTGAGGTAACGAATGGTTGTAAATCTCGATCAATCACCCTGTTGCAGACGTCATAAGAAACGCTCTGGTCTGCGTCCGGGAAGAATCCTGATAGCCTGCCTGTTTGTTCTGGTTGGTCTACGTTTGTTTGTCCTGCTTCCGGTCCGGGTGGTCTCCGGATCCATGCTGCCCACCCTGCATGTTGGTGACATTCTGTTGGCCGATATCACCTATTACGGCCTGCGATTACCCTTTTTTACAACAAAAATTCTGGATACCGGGTCTCCACAGCGGGGAGATATCGTCCTCTTTGCCTATCCCCTGGATAAACATCAGGTCTATTTGAAACGTGTTATCGGACTGCCCGGCGATGTGGTTGTCCTCAAGGGCCATTCACTCTTTCTCAACGGCAAACAGGTCGTTGCCCAACCGGCCTGCATCCAGGACAGGGCGGCGCTGCATTCCGAGGAACATTTTACCTGGGAGGGAGAGGAGAGACTTGGCGACAAGGTCCATGCCGTGTTGTTTGAGAGGGATGGGCCGACAGGTAAAGGAACCATGCGGTTTGAGGTCCCTGCAGGGGCATATTTTGTTCTTGGTG
>WGCP01000288.1 GCA_015493715.1 Desulfobulbaceae bacterium | reverse complement strand
CAGACCGGCCGCAGGTATCATCTCTTTGATTATTATGGGGATCCGCAGGCCGAAAAAGTCGTTATCCTGATGGGATCCGGGGCCCAGGTTGCCCGGGAGACCGTGGAATACCTGAATGCACAAGGCGGCAAGGTAGGTGTCCTGATGGTTCACCTGTTCCGGCCCTTTTCCGGCAGGGACTGCATCTCCGCCCTCCCCTCTTCGGTACAGAGAATCGCGGTTTTGGACCGGACCAAGGAACCGGGTTCCATAGGCGAACCGCTGTATCTTGATGTTTCAGCCGCCCTGCGCGAGATGGAGACGGCCGGCAGGTCTCCTTTTGCCGGACAGCCCTGTATCATCGGCGGCCGCTATGGACTGGGCAGCAAAGAATTCACCCCGGCCATGGTCAAGGCCGTTTTCGATGAACTTGATAAACCGACACCCAGGCACTCCTTCAGTGTCGGCATTGAGGATGACGTAACCAATGGTTCACTGCCCTATGACAGGGAGCTTGATATCGAACCCGATGACGTCCACCGGGCTGTGTTCTTCGGCCTTGGCGCTGACGGTACGGTCGGCGCCAATAAGAACTCCATCAAGATCATAGGCAATGAGACCGACTATTACGCCCAGGGATATTTCGAGTACGATTCCAAAAAATCCGGTTCCATGACCATCTCTCACCTGCGGTTCGGACCTCGCCCCATCCGTTCCGCCTACCTTATCAAGCGAGCCGGATTTGTCGCCTGTCATCGCTTTGAATTTCTGGAAAAATATGATGTCCTCAAATATGCCGCTCCAGGCGCGGTCTTTCTACTCAATGCGCCTTATGCTGCCGATGAGGTCTGGCAGCACCTGCCAGAAGAGGTACAGACGGAACTGATCGCCAAAAAGATCAAACTGTATGTGATCAAGGCAAATGCGGTGGCCCAGGTTATCGGACTCGGGGTTCGCATCAACACGATCATGCAGACCTGTTTTTTTGCCCTTTCCAAGATCATTGATCCAGACCTGGCCATGACCAGAATCAAGGAGGCCATTGAAAAAACCTATGCCCACAAAGGCGAGAAGATCGTCAAACTCAACTTTGCGGCAGTCGATGGCGCCCTGGACAACCTGCATGAGGTCAAGGTCCCGGACAAGGTAACGAGCAGTCATGTCAGGCCGCCGATAGTCTCCGATGCAGCGCCGGAGTTTGTCCAGAAAATAACCGCCCGCATGCTGGCCCGGGAGGGAGACCAGCTCCCGGTGAGCGCTCTGCCCGTCGATGGTACCTGGCCACTGGGAACAACCCAGTGGGAAAAACGCAACATCGCCCTGAATATCCCTCTCTGGGATCCGGACAGCTGTATCGAATGCGCCCGCTGTTCTTTTTCCTGTCCGCATGGTGCCATCCGGGTGAAAATCTATGACCCGGAGGAATTGGCAGCGGCACCGGCAAGCTTTCAATCCAAGGATTTTCGCTCGAAAGAATTTGCCGGCAAACAATTCACGGTCCAGGTCGCACCTGAAGACTGCACCGGCTGTGGTCTGTGCGTCGAAGTCTGCCCCGGCATTAACAAGGCTACGCCTGAGCGTAAGGCCATCAACCTGGAATCCCGGATCGATAATCTCGAGGTCCAGAAGAAAAATTATTCATTTTTCCTGAATCTGCCGGAGATGGATCGTACCCTGATCGGCAAAATGAACGTGCGGACCTCGCAACTTCTGCAGCCGTTATTTGAGTATTCCGGTTGCTGCGCCGGATGCGGCGAGACGCCCTATATCAAGCTGCTCACCCAGCTGTATGGCGATCGTTTACTGATTGCCAATGCCACCGGTTGCACGGCGATCTATTCCGGCAATCTGCCGACAACTCCCTATCGAACCAATGACCGGGGCTGCGGCCCGGCCTGGGCCAACTCGCTGTTTGAGGACAATGCCGAGTTCGGTTACGGCATGCGGTTGGCCGTGGACAAACATGAAAGGCAGGCCCGGGAACTGCTGCGACAACTGGCCCCGTCCCTTGGCGACTCGTTTGTCATGGAACTGCTTGCAGCCGACCAGGATACGGAAACCGGCATCAGGGAGCAGCGGCAACGGGTGAAGGCTTTACAAAGGAAACTTACGCAAATTGAGGGCCCCGAGGCAAGAACGCTTGAACAGTTGGCGGAATATCTGCTGACTAAAAGCGTCT
>WGCP01000287.1 GCA_015493715.1 Desulfobulbaceae bacterium | reverse complement strand
GGAGGTGGAGGAATCTGTCCTGCGGGATGCGGAGGAATTTGTCCAGCAGGAGGTGGAGGAATCTGTCCTGCGGGAGGTGGAGGAATCTGTCCAGCAGGAGGTGGTGCTAATTCATGTAATGGCCCAGGTTGTGGCGAAACAGCGGGCGGTTTGTCTTGTGCGTCTGCCATTGTTATACCGCTGATGAACAGTGTAGCTATACAGGCGAGTGTGATTTTCTTCAATCTGCTATTCATGATTTCCTCTTTGAGTAGAGTTTTTGATGTGCCGGATTTGTCGTTCCAGCTCTTCCAACCTGTCGTGTATCTTGTGCAGACTTTTTGTTATTTCTTCATTTCGTCCGGACGAACCGGTTTTGATTGTTTTTATAAAAAACCATGCAGCCAGTGCGATCAGCGCTACGAAAAAGAGCCAGATACCACCTGGTCCTGGTCCGAATATGAATCCTGCGGGGGGCGGCGGACCTGGTGTGCAGCCGGTTACAAGCGGGAGAAGGGCAACCGGATAGATCCACTGTGTGTCATTCTTCTTATTCTCTGATCTTATTTTCATTAAAACTGTCTCCTCTGAACCTGTTTTTGTCCTGCATGTTGTTTTTCAGGATAACGTATAAGAACTATAGAGGTAGATTATGAAGAAGTATTGAGGGAAAGATTAAAAAAAGATGAAGAAAAGCAGAGGAGAGAGAAGGGGGACGATTATGCTGGTTCTCAGGATTACCGGGATGCCAGGGGAATGGTGAAAGAGACAGTCGTTCCTCGGCCGCTGCTGCTATTTACATGAATGCTTCCCTCCTGTGCTTCTACCATGGTTCGGGTCAGGGTGAGGCCCAGTCCTGCGCCTTTGGTCTCTGATTTGCAGGCGGAACTACCGCGATAAAATGGCTCAAACAGATGGGTAAGGGTTTTCTCGTCCATACCGTATCCCTGGTCGGCAAGCCAGATTTCGGCTGTCTGACCCAGGGACTTCCAGCCGATAGATATGGTGCTGTTGGCTGGTGAATAGCGTACTGCATTGGAGAGCAGGTTCAGCAGGATCTGCTCCAGCAGATCCGGATCTGCAATCAGGGTGAGTGATGGTCCCTGCAGGAGCTGTACTGTTTGGTTGCGGGCCAGAAGTTGTGCCTGTTGGATAAAATCTTTCATGAAGCTGTGTATTTTGATCTTCTGTTTTTCCACATGGCATGAATTTTCCAGCTTTGACACGGCCAGTAGTTGATCGCAGATTCTGATCAGCCGGTTTACTTCCTTGTACATGCCTTTGTTGAGACGATTCAGTACCTCCGGGTTGTCCTGGGCTCCGCGTAACAGAACCTCTATTGAGCCGCGGAGACCCGTCAACGGAGTGAGCAGTTCGTGTGCTGCATTGGCGGAAAATCTCTTCTGGGAATCAAACATTTTTTCCAGTTGGTTGATCATCAGATTAAAAGACCGTGCCAGGTGACCGATTTCATCCCCGCGTCGTGTAATTTTGGGTTTGCGGCTGAAGTCGCCTTTGGCGATTTCGCGACAGGTGTCGGTGAGACTGTGCAGGTCCCGTAGGCTGTACCGGATGAGCAGGTAACCGAGTAAAACTCCGCCACACAGGACAATTGCCACGGCAGAAATCTGCATGGAACCATTACGTAGCAGTATCTGGTCGATATCCGCCAGTGAAGTGCTCATCTGGATGGCTCCAAAAATGGTCGAGCTGTCCGGCTGCAGGCGAAGCGGGATAAGAAAAACTAAGATCGCTTTGTCGTTTACCTTGCTCCAGTAAGTAACCTCGTTATCTCCGGCAAGAGCCTTGCCAACGTATTTGAGATTAGGAGGAGGCGGTGTTGGCTCTTCAGAAAGTCGTTTGCCGCTGGCGATGATATCGCCTTGTTTGTTCAGGATAATGGCCACTGTATCTTTGGAGGTCAGATCTCTGGCCAAAGGGAGAAGGTTGCGGCGGGAGATCTTTTTTGCCATTGACGTCGGGTCGGTGATTTTCTGATCTTGCAGCCAATGTTCGATGACAGGTTTTGCGCGGGCACGGATATGACTTGTTTTATTGGTGATAAAGAGTTGCCATATGTTCCAGTATGAGTAATAACTGACAAGCAGAACCGATGATATAAGAAGGGTTGCATAGAGAAAGACCAGCTTGGCGGTGAGTGAAATTTTTCCTGCGGGAAGGTGCATGTTATCACGTCTCGTCCGGATGAAAAGCGTACCCGACGCCGTATACTGTCCGAATCAGTATGGGCGGTCTGTCTCTTAGTTTCTGTCGTAGATGGTTGATATGAACATCGACCACATTGGTGCCGCCGTCATAGTCGTAGCCTAGTACCCTGTTCAACAGGGTTTCTCTGGTGAACACCCGTCCGGGATGACGTATGAGCAGTTTAAGAAGGTTGAATTCCGTTGGAGTCAGTTCAATTTGTCTGCCGTTTCTGCGTACTTCACGTCTGTTTGTATCCAGTACAAGGGTTCCCTGTATGATTCTTGTGCTTTCGCGAATATTGCCTGCCCTGCGTAGCAGGGCCCGGATGCGGGCCAGGAGTTCATTGAAACTGAATGGTTTTGTCAGGTAATCGTCCGCCCCACTGTCCAACCCCTTGATGCGGTCCGCCACCTCCTTGCGCACAGTGAGCATAAGAATGGGAATTTTCAATTCCCGATTGCGAATGCGGCGACAGACCGTAAAACCATCCATATCAGGAAGCATAATATCCAGGATAATCAGGTGAAAGGTGGTGTCCCGGATTATGTTCAGAGCATCGTTGCCAGTGTCGACCACTGAGACCGCATATCCCTCATAGCCAAGCCCGGTTCGCAGGAACTCAGTAATGACAGGATCATCTTCAACAAGCAGGATTTGTATTTGTTTCATCAGCGATTCGACAGTTTCAGGAAAAAATAATTTTTTTGATGACCACTAATCCTCAGAAAAATACGAGGGTTGTCACTATATGACATGGGCGATGGATTACACTCTCCTTAACAATAAACGATTTGGGAGCAAATCCGATGCTAAAAATAAAATTCAATTTCAACGTGGTCTAAGTTTGCCTGAATTCATCAACAAATACGGCAGACCAACAATGCCGGGAAGCCTTGCTTCAATTTAGATGGCCCAGGGGCTTTGTATGCCCATTATGCGGCTGCACCGTATATTATGAGGTCAAGACCAGGATGCTTTTCCAATGCAAAGCGTGCAAACACCAGACATCGTTGATCAGTGGAACGATCTTTGAGTCAACAAAACTTCCATTGTCTTTCTGGTTTCTTAGCATTTATTGTTTCTGTTGAAGGTTAAAACATAGTCGGCTGCGTGAGCCTGCCGGTATTGCGGGACTTTCAGTCCGCGAAGCTTAAATCCACCCATTTCAAGTAGGTGGTTGTTTAGTCTAATTTGAGGTCATTACTGCCCTGCTGTTCCTGCCTCATATGATGTTAAGCACCTGATAGCCTCACTTTCGGCTTTGGCGAATACAGGTAAACCATTTCTCTTTTTTCTTCAGGTAATCCCTTAAACAGCGATGCCAGATCATCTGGAGGCATATCCGAAATTAACGGAGCTACTTCTTTTCTTGAAAGCAAATCGATTATTTTAATTTGATGGTAAAGTGGGAAATGCGAAAATATTTCTGCGGCGGATGAAAAAGTAGCAATTTTAAAATATTCACACTTCAACAGCAGGAAGACATGAAATTACATCTGCTACTTCAACGGAATGGCTTCCAAAAAGAAAAGAAACAATTTTGATAGAGGCTTTGTCAATGAAGGCATAACAGTTGATTTTTTTTGACTGAAAAGATCAACTCTTCGACGGTCAATAGTGACCGTCCGGGAATAGCTGATTTTAGGATATTATGTGCATGCAGTTTGACGTCATTCTCCGGGAATGGGAACCAAGCCGTCCTTCTCATCTTTAACTTTCATCGCATCGATGAGCTTTTTTAATCCCTCTTCAAGATGAATTAAATTATGATCACTGAGATGCTCAAGCGCATCGGAAAGGGTGCCCTGGGCCGGTCGGGGTGCTTTGGCAAGTACCTTGGCCCCCTCTTCAGTGAGATACAGATGCACCGCACGTTGATCGATTTTGCTCCTGTCCCGACGGACAAAGCCTTTATCTTCCAACTGATCAAGCATATTACTGCAGGTTGAAGGATGAATGGTCAACGCCTTGGCGAGTTCCGAAACTTTCAACCCGGGGGAGGCAAAGAGTTCCCACATCATCCACAATTTAGCGCTGCTCAATCCACACTGACGCTCCACAGTCTTTGAGTGGGCCTGGACAGCCCGGAATACAACCCGTAACTGCTTGGTTATATTTTGCATACGTTCATGGCGGACATTCATGCGCTATCTCACCGCATTTTTATATTTTTTTTAAACAGAGATCTTAGCTGGAAGTAGGTAGAAAAAAATTATTAAAAGGCTTTATAGAGTATAGAAGCAACTTCTGTCAATCACTATCTTGCTTGGGAAAGCTGCAGGCATAGGCATCAGATATTGACAAAGAAAGCAAAAAAGCGAATCTGGCTCTCATGGAAAAAGAGCCAGATTCTCTGTTGAGGATGGCTACATGTTATTTAGCCGCAGCACGAGCTGTCGCGAGCCAGGAATTCCATTTATCCCTGTTTTTAGCTATCCATTCATCCACATGACGCTCAATGTCTTTTTGTGATTTTTCCCCTTCGTACATCCTGGTATTTTGTTCATTAATATCGTGAAGAGGCAGGGTAAAAACTTCAAAAAATCTGCGAGCTGCAGGATTATCCTTTATAAACTGCTTGTTTGCCACAATCCGAATATCCGACACAACAAATCCGAGTTTTATCGGATCACTGACAGCTCCTTCAATACCTGAGACCGTCATTCTGTCTTCAGCCACTTTTTGTGATTCTGTGGGGTTAATCCTTGGGACATTGATCCACATCACGTCTTTGCCTGGCTTGAGTTTGAAAATAGTCCAGTTTGGTGCCCAAGTATAGAAAAAAATGGGTTCGCCGCTTTTGTAAGCGGCAAGCGCCGACGCCATACCTGCCTCGTATGCGGCCTTGACGGGATTGATATGCTCCTCCAGATCATATACCTTCATATGATGGGCAATAACATTTTCACAGCCCCAACCAGGGGGACAGGCGGTCAGATCTGCCTTGCCGTCACCGTTTTTATCAAAGGCTTTTTTCACCTCATCTCGTTTAAAATCATCCAGCGACTGGATATTATATTTCTCAACATCCTTTTTGGAAACCAGATACCCCTGTAAACCACCAGCCTTGACGACATAGCCATACTTATCTGCCTTGTCATAAAAATTTTTAGGCAACTGACTGTTATGGTTAGGAAACCAACCATTGGTCCAGTAGTCGACATCTCCCAACGCCAAAGATTTATAAAAGATGGCATTTTGCAGATTTTTTGGCTTCTTCACCTTATAACCCAATTCTTGCAGACCACGACGAACAAGGGCTTCCTGAAAAAAACCAGTGTTCCATGTAGCACGAGCAGGCTGCACTGTCTTGCCTTCACCTGGTTGATTCGATGCCATGGCCGACCCTGCGAATAGCATTAGACCCAGGGTTGCTACCGTAATTGCCTGTTTGAATCGTTGCACCTTAACCTCCTTGATGTTTTTTGATTGAAAAATAGTAAATTAAAAAATAATGATACTTAGATTTCGGTTAAATAGTTTGGGGAATATCATTTCTTCCGAACCATTGCCTGTGTAATCCGGTCGAGGATAATAGCTATCAGAACAATGCCAAGCCCACCGGTCACGGCCAAGCCGATGTCAAGCGTGTTAAGCCCCAGAATAACCGGGGATCCAAGTCCACCTGCTCCAATGAGAGCAGCAATAACCACCATGGATAAAGCCATCATGATTGTTTGATTCATACCTGCCATTATGGTAGGCATGGCCAACGGGATCTGGACTTTACTAAGAACCTGCCAACGCGTGGCACCAAAGGCCTGGGCTGCTTCAACCAGTTCCGGATGAACCTGTCGAATTCCGAGACTGGTAAAACGAATAATGGGCGGTAACGCAAAAACAATAGTAGCCAGTACTCCTGCCACATTCCCGACAGAGAACAGCATGACAATGGGAACCAGATAAACGAAGGCCGGGGTAGTCTGCATGGCATCAAGCAAGGGGCGCAGGGCGGCATCGAACCGGTCACTTTGTCCGGCACATATACCCAGAGGAATACCGACCAGAGCGCAGAAAACGACAGAAACCAGAACCATGGCCAGGGTAGTCATGGTATCTGACCATAAACCGAGTAATCCGATTATCACCATGGTAACAGCCGTAAAGCAAGCCAGCTTCCTGCCGGCGAATCGATAGGCCACCACGGTGCAAACCACAATCACGATCATGGGATGGAGGGAGTTAAGAGCTGCATCAAAACCATTGAGGGATTGTTCGACCGGCCATTTAATGGTCTGAAAAAAATCTCTGTAATTTTCCACTAACCAGTCCACTGACAGCGAAACCCATCTGTCAAGAGGGATAACTTGTTCTTCAAACATGACTATCCATTATGCTATCTTTTAACAATGCGCCCCTTCAGCTTGCTCGGCACGATGAAGAGTCCGAAGGAACCTGTTTTTCGAAACCACCCCCCTGTAAGTCCCCTGCTCGTCGACAACAGGTATCGGCCAGGTACTGGAGGCCACTTCGGGCAGGATGTCCTGCATTGAATCATCAAGCCGCGCGGTTGCTATCCCGGTGATAAACCCCTGATCAATAGGGCTGCCTGCAGCTCCGGATTCCAAAAGTTCCTTCAGCTTTTCAGCAGTCACCAAGCCAAGAAACTTTCGATCGGAGTCAAGTACATACCCGTGTGTCCTGTCCTGACTGCTCAATAATTCATGGGCGGCCCGCAGATTCCCAACACGGGCTTTGATAATCGTCAGTTGGGTGTCGCGGACAATTTCTCCCACCGAAATGACACATGTTGGGTCTACCCCGCGGAAAAAAGCCCGAACATAGTCATTGGCCGGATTCCGCAAAATTTCTTCCGGTGTTCCGACTTGGACTATTCTCCCGCCTTCCATGATGGCAATCCTGTCACCAATGCGTAGCGCCTCATCAAGGTCATGGGAGATAAAGACAATGGTTCTTTGTTGGCGCTTCTGGAGTTTTAACAATTCATCCTGCATTTCGGTCCGGATAAGTGGATCGAGAGCGGAAAAGGCCTCATCCATAAGCAGAATATCCGGATCAACTGCCAGCGCACGAGCCAACCCTACACGCTGTTGCATGCCACCGCTAAGTTGATCAGGAAAGGATTCCTCCCAACCGGCAAGTCCAACCTGATCGAGAGCTTCCATGGCCCGTTCCCTCTGCCTCATCTTGTCAAATTTTGCGAGATTCAGGCCAAAGGCAATATTTTCAAGCACCGTGAGATGCGGCATAAGGGCAAAGGACTGAAAAACCATACTCATCTTTTCCAGCCTGAACTTCACCAGATCTTCATGCTTCATCCTGACCACGTTTCTGCCGTCTACCAGGACTTTGCCGGTGGTCGGTTCAATGAGCCGGTTCAACATGCGCACCAAAGTTGATTTTCCGGATCCTGAAAGACCCATAACCACAAAAATCTCACCGCTGTTCACTACAAAGTTGGCATCCTGCACACCAACGGTCAAACCGGTTTGGTCCAAAATGCTTTGCTTGTCCAGACCCTGCCGGAGCAGTTCCAGACCCTTGCCCGGATGTTCTCCAAAAAATTTATAAAGGTTTTCAACGCTGATTTTCTGCATACATCAAACTGCCTGTCTAATATGAAATATTAATCAAAATGAATGCAACGCAGGTATTATTTTTATACATTTGCTGCAAATATTATTTTACAATATAGTTTTATATAATATTAAATTGAACGCAATTTTGCAAGCCCCGTTCCCTAACCCCCTGTCTATACGAGATCAACATATTGTTTTTATTATGCATAGCCCAGTGTATAGGTTAGAATAACATGATCGGGACAACCACCGATAATCGCTTCTCAGGCGTTACTTGACCTCCAAATAAGGAAAAAACAATGTTTCATGAGTTAAACCGCTGGGCCCAGCAACATCGAGATACAATGTATAGTCTATTTCGCAGATATCAGGCGCGAAACCAGAAGCTGATGCTTGGCAGTCAGCTATGGGATGATTTCATACAATTATCTGAAAAAGATAATCAGAAAGAACTGCTCTTCTCTCCCCTTGCGGATATTTTGAAAAAAAGCCAGGAGGCGGCGATCGATCCCCCCTGGTTTTACCTGAATGTCCGCTCCGGGGCTGGACAATGGCATTACCTCCGTTATCATTTTGAAACCTTGATCTTTGAAGAGGTTCAGGTTCCCGAACTCCTTGCCTTTAAAGAAAGACTTATAACCGGCCACTCCAACAGCTCCATTCTGGAAATTGATTTTACTCCTTTCGAAAGGGACGTTCCCAAGATGCACCAGGCCCGGTCCATAGGGCATGGGGTCGAATTTCTCAACCGCAGGTTTTCAAGTCGCCTTGGTCACGAGTTAACCAAGGGAGATGATTTGCTTTTTTCTTTTCTGAAAGTTCACGGATACCAGGGAAGACCCTTTATGATTAATAATAGCATCACGACCGTGAGCGAGCTTCGGCAGGCTTTACATCGATGCATGGAATTTCTGGAACATCAGCCGGACGAGATGCAATGGCCCGAATTGGAAAATGACCTTCGGAACATGGGGTTTGAGCCCGGATGGGGCAGAAGTCTCGCCGGTATCAAGACAAGCATGAGCCTGCTGGCAGATCTTCTGGAAGCACCTGATCACCAAAATCTGGAAAAGTTCCTTAGTCGGATCCCCATGATTTTCAATGTAGTAATTCTTTCCCCGCATGGCTATTTCGGTCAGGATCATGTCTTGGGCCTGCCTGATACCGGCGGCCAGATAGTCTACATCCTCGATCAGGTTCGGGCCCTTGAACGGGAAATGCAGAAACGTATCTATAACCAGGGATTGGACATTAAACCCCAAATCATAATTGTCAGTCGTCTCATCCCTGAATCCGGGCAAACTACGTGTAACGAACCTGAAGAACATGTGCATGGAACTGACCAGGTGAATATTATCCGCATTCCCTTCCGAAAACCGGACGGCACCATCATCCCCCACTGGATATCACGCTTTGAAGTGTGGCCGTACCTCGAGACCTTCAGCCGGGAAGCGGAAACAGCAATTCTGGCAAGACTTGACCGAAAACCTGACCTGATTGTAGGTAATTATTCCGATGGCAATCTGGTGGCATATCTCCTGGCACAACGACTTGGCGTTACGCAATGCACCATTGCACACGCCCTGGAAAAAACAAAATATCTCCATTCAGCGCTCTACTGGCAAGACATGGAGGAGCAATACCATTTTTCCTGCCAGTTTACTGCTGACCTGATCGGCATGAATTCAGCTGATTTCATAATCACTTCAACCTACCAGGAAATTGCCGGCTCCAGCGATGTGGTGGGACAATACGAAAGTTACGGTTCCTTTACCATGCCCGGACTGCAGCGTATACTCCATGGGATTGATGTATATGATCCCAAATTCAATATTGTTTCACCGGGAGCAGATGAAACCACCTACTTTTCATATACGGAACAGGAGCGCAGGCTGTCCGGTCTCCATAGGATTCTGGATCAGTTGGTTTACGGTGATGATCATGAGGAATGCCGGGGCGCTTTGAAAAAACGGGATAAACCGATTCTTTTTTCAATGGCACGGTTGGATCATATAAAAAATCTTACCGGCCTCGTTCAGTGGTATGCTGAAAATGATCGTTTACAGCAACTGACCAATCTTTTGATTATCGGGGGCAGAACCAATCCAGAGGAATCAACAGATAACGAAGAACGAATACAAATTGTCCGCATGCATTCATTGTTCGATCAGTATGCTCTCGATGACAGGGTGCGGTGGCTGGGAATGCGGTTGGATAAAACGCTGACGGGGGAATTGTACCGGTATGTGGCCGACAGCCAGGGGGCCTTTGTGCAACCGGCCTTTTTTGAAGCCTTTGGATTGACTGTCATTGAAGCCATGGTATCAGGCTTGCCGACCTTTGCCACCCGTTATGGCGGACCACTTGAAATTATCGAGGACAACATTTCCGGATTCCACATTGATCCCAATCATGCTGATCAGACATCTGCGCTGCTTGCTGACTTTTTTGAGCGATGCAAGACTGATCCCGGCTATTGGCGAAGAATCTCCAAAGGAGCAAGGCAGCGTGTCGAAGAACGATACACCTGGAAACGGTACGCCAAACGTCTGTTGGCACTTACCTGTATTTACGGATTCTGGAAATTTGCCACCAACATGGAACGGGAGGCAACCGGACGCTACCTGGAGATGTTCTATCATCTTCAGTTTCGGACTAGGGCGGAAAAGGTCAGACCCTCCCGTTAAATAAAGCCGTAATGCTTCAACCCGTCAATAACGCCCGCAGCATAGTTGGCATCGCTAAAGTAGATGTTTGCCTTGCCACGCAGATTTTCCAGATCCTGGCTGTGATTGCCAACCACCAATCCCCGGGCGGGACCGGAGATCATATCCTCATCGTTTCCCGAGTCTCCAGCAACCATCACATGACGGGGTGAAAAATCAAATTTATAGCGGAGATAGTTAATGGCCTTGCCTTTAGATGCCCGTAAAGGGAGAATATCCAAAAACTGACCGTGCGAATAGATGACCTGACATCGCAGTTTTCTTTCTTGCAAGCGTTCACGAACCATGGCAAGACGATTTTCTTTTTCTTCCAGATAATAACTGATTTTATGACTCCGTTGCCCCTCAGCTTCCTGAAAGACAAGAAAATCAAAAGGCGCCAGCGCTTCCTTGATCTTTTCCGGTTTCCATTGCCATGAAATATGCTTCTGCCATCCCTTGTCATGCCGTATATCCGGTCCGTAATAGATTTCCGTTCCCACGGAACAGATAAGGATATCCGGCATTGAAAAATTGTGTTCCGTCATTGCTTCAATTGTCAGTTCCAGACTGCGTCCGGTGGCAACACCCCAAGCCAGATCATTGTGGCGTTCCTGCAGCAGAAAAAACAACTCCAGCATGCTTTTTTCATCGCCGACAAGGGTGTTGTCTATGTCGGTAATCATGAGGTAGTCGACATTCATCAGGCGCCGTCCAAAAGAGACCGGCACCTGGTACATCGCCTTTGGTTCAGCTTGTTTAACCGGATAGATTACCTCCGGCAGCAGCGGCCTTATCCGCTGCATGGTTTTCTCACCGTGTGCCCGCCAGGAATAGTGTTGACGCACGCCGGTAATTCCATTGTTGGAGAATTGTGTCCATTTGGCATCGTCTACGAGTATTGATTGCAGTGCCCGGGCAATTTCCTCCGGCTTGCCGGCGTCGATCAGGATACCGTTATCGCAGTTGGCCACAATCTCTGCCGGGCCGCCGTCATTTGTCGCTACAATCGGCAGGCCACAGGCCGATGCTTCTATCAGGGTAAGTCCGAATGGCTCTACCAATGCCGGATTGACAAACACGCCGTGACTTTCTGCACAAATTCTATATAGTTCCGGCACTTCTGTGGCAAAGTCATTTTTTTTGGGAATTGCTAGCTTGCCGTACAGATCATACCGGTCCATCTGCAGTAGCATGTCGGTGAGCACTGCCTGTTCATTTTCCTCCATCGTCATAATATTGCTTCGAATGCCGGCAAAAACCGCCAGGTTGGCAATGGTCCTTAGCTCCTGACTTGTCCCGTAGGCCTCAAGCAGACCAGTTATATTTTTCCTATGATCAGGTCGGCACAGTGCCAGAATAAATGGTTTTTCAGGATCAGCCCAGAAACGATGCAGTTCATTAAACAGGGTAAATCGTGTCTGCTTGATCTCCTCACTGAAAAGATCGCTGTCGAGCTGGAAATCGTAAAAGGGGTAAAAAGTGTCCTGATCGATACCCGGTGGAATGACAGCAAAACGATCATGGCGGCCATTTTCATACAGCCCGTATTGCTGGTCAATCTCCTGCTGGGTAGAGGTAATGATGAGACCAGCTCGTCTCATGATCTCTTCCTCAACTTGAATTCGGGTATCAATTTTATATTGTTTGTTTATCCGGGCCTCACCGAGGCCGTCGGCCAGTAATTTGTTTTTTTTGCTCCTGCCCAGGGAATGACCGGTAAAGATAAAGGGGGCGTCAAAGGCAGCGGCAAGTTCCATGGCCACATAGCCTCCATCGGCATAGTGCCCATGAAAGACGTCCGGCACCCTGTTTTGTAACTTGATAAATCGAATTGTCCTATCGATGAACTCTTCAAGATGTGGCCAGAGCAATTCTTTTCGAATATATTTTTTACCGCCACATTGAATACGTACAATCCGTGCCTTTTCAGAAAGTGGCTCAATGGGCCTGGCGTAATCTGAACCAACCGTTTTGTCATCGATGAGCCGGGTGACAAGATCAACCTGGTCCACATCGTCATGTTCGCCAAGAGTTCTGGCCAGATCCAAAACATATTTCACCTGGCCTCCGGTATCGGCATCTCGCCCTAACTCCGGCATATTTGATCGAATCAAGCCATGGATACTGAAGAGCTGGATATACAAACCTGAAGTGTGCTCCATAAACTGTTCCGTTTTTAAAAAAAGAAAAAACCCGTGCTATTCAATAAAATTTATATCTTTACCATCCCCAGACAAGACGCCTTGCCACCCAGCCGGTCACTCCGGACTTATGGCGAACCTTGACCCATCGTTTGACCGAGGCAATAGTCTGCAGCACTACTCCTCTGTGTGCTTTTGCAACAATACGATATTGTGTCCCTGGCCGGGCACGGATGTTAATGATACTCTTCTTTACAACTACATAAGATCTTCGTGAGGTGAGTGATTGAAATACCCAACCGGCATCTCCTTCAAAATCCCTGACCTGATACCAGTTGCCCCTGGACCCGAGAACGTGAAGAGGATAGCCTTTATCCAGCTCCCATAGCACCTTGTAGTGAGTTCCCGGTCCACTGCGCATATTGACATTATTTCTCGCGATAGAAACCATCATGGTGCGAGCACAAACTTGTTTGTATCCGGCAAACAAAACTACCAAAAATACCAATGAAACAACGATAACAACATGTATGCTCCCGCGATTATTCTTTTTGATTTTCGGTAACCGCAGGTGATCTTTTGTGTTTTTAAAAAAAATCCTTTTTCCCCGTATCCGTGTTTTGCGATACCAGAGAAGAGCAAGCAAAAGCCACAATATGGATACCAGGGCCTTTGCTTGTTGGTAATCAAAGATAAACCGGTTAGCCAGATCCTTTTCCCAAGCTCCCAAACTTGAAAAAAGGACAGGACCCATATAGACAAAACCCACCAGGATAAAAGCAAAAATAAGTAACATATAATTTAAAGTTCGTTACACAACGTCATGTCAGTATTCCACAATATATTATTTGACAATAATATATTGTGGAATATATAATTAACGGACAGTGATTGTCAAGACTAAACGGCAAAACAATTACGAAAGGAACTTAACTATGACACAAATTCGGCCAGTTATCTTCGGGGAAGTGCTCTTTGACTGCTATCCTGACGGGACGGAAGTGCTTGGTGGCGCCCCATTTAATGTCGCGTGGCACCTGCAGGGATTTGGATTACTGCCCGTATTTATCAGCAGAATAGGCGAGGATAGAAGGGGGGGAAGGGTTGTTCAGGCAATGTCCAAATGGGGTATGGATACAACTTTTCTTCAACACGACCCAGACCGTCCTACCGGCACGGTAAAGGTACGATTGAACAACGGTGAACCAACATATAAAATTTCACCTGATGATGCTTATGACCACATTAAGGATGAAATTCCAGAATTACCAGCAGATGCACCAGTTCTGTATCACGGATCGCTGGCACTCAGATCGCAACAATCACTCGATACTTTAAAAAAAATAAAACAGCAAGTAAACGGAGATATTTTTATCGATATAAATTTGCGCCATCCATGGTGGGAACGTGATTTCGTATTGTCATTAATGGAAGATGCATCATGGGTAAAAATGAATAAGGAAGAAATAGAGATACTTTTTCCTCTACATAAGAGTATCGATCAAAAAGCAAAAGATATAATTGAATATTTTAATTTAAAGATCCTGATCCTTACTAAGGGTAGCAAGGGGTCAACAGTATATTTAAAGGAGGGGGACAAGTTATCCTTATTGCCTTCACCGCCTATCATGGTTGTCGATACAGTTGGAGCAGGAGATGCTTTTAGTGCGGTATTTATTCTTGGTCTGATAATGGGGTGGCCGACACAAAAAATTATCCATAATGCTCAAGAGTTCGCCTCGGCAATTATTGGCAAGCGTGGAGCCATTGTTTCTGATCGTCGTTTTTATACTACGTTTCTATCCAGGTTTGTAATAAATAAGGTCGGAGTAAAATAAAAGGGATTATTGTTCGCAGAAATTACATGTTAGATGCCATGCAGGGTGTATTACGTTCCAGCCTGCTGCCCTTGTCTCTGTTGTACTCGGCTGTAATCTCCGGTTCGGCATGGGTATATTTGTTGTCGGCAAACCGCAGGAAGATCAACCCCAGCACCGGCACCGCATAGTCCGAGGCCTTGATTCCGCCATAGGCCCGCAGGGAGTTGGCGGCATTCCAGAGATTATCTTCCAGTTTTTTCAGTTCTCCGTTGTTCACTGTTTTCCTTCCGTCAAGGGGTGACTATGTTTCAATGGCAATATTTACCGGGACAGCAACCATAGCAGCAACCGGGGTGTAAAGATCGACTTCTGTTTCCGGGGTTTTGATGGTGACGATAAGGGAATATCTGGCCTTGTTGGCCCACCGTTCATGGCGGGGATTGGATTTCCACCAGCCCATCACCGGAAAAACCGCAATATGGCCCCGTTGGGCCAGTTCAACAGCAGGGCCGGACCAGGTATCGGAATGGACGGAGCCTATTTTTCGAAGATTTTTCCCCAGTATCCAGTTGGGGTCGCTGGGAGAGGTCGCTCCTGAGCGGCCGGTTTCTTCGTCACGAGCGGCCTTGTTGATGCGCGTCTGAAAATTTTCCAGAGATTCCAGCGGTCTTTTTACCTCAAAACGAAGTCCATGACCGGCATAACTGTATTTCTTGCCCCAGCCCCTTCTGGCCGGATTAGGTTCAATGAAATAGGAAAGGGTTACCCGCATCGTTACCGGCGTATTGCCCAGTTCGGCAAGGAGTTCAGTCGGCCAGGGAATAGCATGCAGGTGCATGTCACGGGTGACGATCCTACCCTCTTTTTTATCAAATGGCTGCAGGGTATCCTGGGCAACAAGCGTAAGAGCGTTGTTTGCGCTCCACAAGGCCCGTGAAAGATCAGGAACACCGTAACCGCAATACCTGAGCAGATTTTCGCGGGCCCGTTGGACGCGAAAGGGGGCAAATCTTTTTTTCATGGCCTCTGTCCATTCAGCGAAATGAATCAGCATGGCCCTTATGGTTTCCGGCCAATACTCCGGATACTGTGCCTGAATAATGGCGGCAAAACGCGCGGCCAGGGCGGTTGCGGCGCTGGTTTCTCCCGTAATCACCAGGGGACGCATTAATTCATGCTGCCAGTTGGTGGATAGGAGTTCCAGGCTGTCTATACTGTCGGCGGTTCCGGCTGTGGGGTGAAGGCCCATGTTCCCTCCTTCCATGACAATATCCGGTTTGATCGGCCATGTTCTTGACCAATCCATGGAGGTTGTGCTGGAGGGACTCAGGTCGCCGGGAGGTGCAACTGTTTGCCAGTCAGGATATTGGGCCGGATCGATGTGGTTCTTTTCCGTATAGGCCCCAACTGTAAGCGCGTTCCAGGCTTGGCCTGGATCGTGTATACCTTCGGTAAGATTGTTGTGCGGAAAATTATGCCGCTCCTCCCGCTCGGTATTACCGGCTGAGACAATAATCAACCTGCGGGTTTCATCAAAGGCCCCGGAACACAGCGAGTCAATACCAGCTGACCAGGAGGATGGTTGACCTGCGTCCCGGAAATCCGTGGCGGTCACTGCCATGCAGAAATTTCGCTTTCTGTCCGGGGCAAATATTTCAGCACGGGCAACGGCCTCTGCGGTTATTTGCCCATAAAGATGGGGTTCGTTAGAACCGTTGGGAGGCAATATTTTAACTGATTCCAGTTGGTAGGCAAGGACGGTGGGTGTGTTGTCTGCCAGTAAGTCGGTTAAATCTCCATAGGCAGCCAGACCGGCCATTTCCGTCCCGTGACCATAATGGTCGCTTGTTCCCCATGCCGGATCACAGGTATCCATATATTCCGGCGCAAGTACCGGCTTGAGCAAGGGGTGAGTCTGGTTAATCCCGGTATCAAGAATGCAGATTGCAGGACTGTTTGCTTCCGGCGGTGTTATCTGGTCGAGGGCTGCGTTTAACCAATCAAGCTGGTCAAACCGATCCATGGAGCTGAAAAAATCGGCTTCTTCCTTCAGGCGGCGGAGTTCAGCAATACAGTTCAGCAGATTAACCGACCGGCTTATTTGCTCTTTGCTCCCCTGGACGGCAATGACGGTTCTGTCGGGAAATCTGAGTTCTTCATCGAGAACTGTTAATCCCATGTGCCGGGCGTGTTCCCTGAAAAATGCCGCTTCTCCGAGCGGGTCATCTTTCGTGCGAAGCCAGACTTCCCACCAGATCACCTCGTCATCAGCAGGTAGCGTTTCCGGCGTGTCAGTCCACAGGGCGTCAAGCGCGGCTTTTTTGATGGAGGCAATCCCGGCGACCAGGGCTTCGTTTCTCGGTCTGCCTTTCGGGGTATCTTTTTCCGGATCAAGGTAAGCCGAAAATTTGTTAACCAGAATATCAAGTTTGCCCTCAGGAACAAACACTGTCGCCAGAGTACGGTTACCATCCTTAAGCTCTGACAACAACTCAATCCCTGATTTCCAAACCTCGAGACTTTCCGTCTTCAGAGCAAATCCAGGATCACTTTCAAACTGGATGTAGATCCCGTTTTTCGCGTCTATTCCGTAGGCTTTCTGTTCTTTTATAACTTTGTCAGCCTGTTCCCGGATGGTCTCGAACTGTTGCAAAAGTTGACGTCCGTGCGTTTCACGATGGCGCTTGGGAACGGTAAACGATTTGCCACCGGAAGCGGGTGAGGTATAGGGTTTCGTAGAAGATGTTCCGGTGATAAGGAGGTGAGGGAGTTTTTTCTGATTGATACCGGGCATTAGGTTACACTGTTGTCTGGGCAGTGGAACTATCCTTATACGGACGGCTTGCCTTTCGATCCAACAATAAGCGGGTTAAGTCTTTTTGAGAAACTTTTCCCCTGTCGTTGACAATTGCATCTTTGATTGCATCTTCGCAGGCCCCGGCAATATCGGCGAAACTCAAATCTTTTGTACAGGCAGCCACCTGTTTCCAAATAATCCTCGAAGTCGGGAAGGCCGCCAGCTTTGTTTTGATCAACCTGATCGCCAGCGTTTTGTCCGGAAGTTTAAATCGGACAACATCATCAAAACGCCTGAACAGGGCATAATCCAGGATGTCCGGATGGTTGGTCGCTGCCAGAATCAGGCTGTCTGAGGTGTCCTGCTCTATCATCTGCAGGAAACTGTTTAAGACGCGTCTGATTTCTCCCACATCATTGGACCGGCCTCTCTGGGAGCCAATGGAGTCAAATTCATCAAAAAAATAGACTCCTCTGGTCTGGGCCAGGGCATCAAATATAAGCCTCAGTTTGGCTGCCGTTTCTCCCATGAACTTAGTGATAAGTCCTTCAAGACGAACGACAAAAAGCGGCAGGCCAAGCTCACCGGCGAGAACACTTGCGGACATGGTTTTTCCGGTTCCCGGCGGCCCGACAAAAAGCATTTTTTTCCTGGGGATCAGTCCATGGGAACGGAGCTTCGCCCCCTGCCGCTGTTCTTTTATAATCCTGGTAAGGCGTTCGTAAATATCCTGATCAAGTACGATATCTGGTAATCGAAGCTTGGGGTATGATGCAGCGAGAAGGGCAGATAATTCACCCTTTGGTTGGGAAATAGGGACAGGTCGAAACTGATTTTCAGGGGATGCTTTTTTCTTTTTTGCCTCATCAATCAGTGCGCGTAATTCCCGGGCCAGTTTACCATGTCCGAGTTTCGCCTCATGGGCGGCAACCTGCATGGCTACAGCATGAAACTGCGCATCGTCTCTGTCAAGGTGAGACTGAAAGAGTGCTTTTAGCTGCTCGGCGCTGGCCATGGGGGAATCCTTAGAGAAGGCTTATCGGCTATGATGAACCATGTACTTGAATGTATAAACATTTCAAACTGGGGTTCACAGTATTTTTCCCTTAATTCTGTGCAGACCGGTTCAAGATAAGGATAGAAAAAAAGTTAGTAAATGTCACTGATTTTAACAAGATCCAAAAGAAATATCGATTTAAGCAAGAAGTGTTTCCAGTTCTACAAGTTCATCAGCAAAAAGAATAGTTTCAGGTGCCATGGCAGATTTCAGCATAAGATTTCTTTCACCCTCGATAATTTCAACCTTAAGGGAACAATGTGGATTATCAGCAAGAGCGAGCAATTTTTCAATGGCGGTTTTGGCTTTTGTCGAAATTCCCTGTGGAATTTTATCCTGCTGTTCCCGGACAATCTTCATGGAAAGGTCTTCTTGCGCTCCCTTTTCAATCATCGCCCTGACATCTATGGGATTTTCTCTGGTCGTGTGTAAGATTTCCTGTTGTAGATTACGCATTGCCTTTTCCAGGAAGGCATTGCGGGCATGAAGTTGTTCATTGAGGGAATGGAGTTGATCAATAAACACTTTGGTCTTGAGATCAAGATCACTTGTTGGATATCGCGGCGTAATGTTTTTGGCCTTTTTTCTTTTCGGAGCAGGTGACTTATTTCCATATTCCTGCTTGCGAAGATCAATATAAAGCCGAAGCCGTTTACTGTTCATTATACTCTGCCTTTTGGGGCTTCCATAATGATTTTCAGTATATTTGGCCACGCGTGAATAATTGAGCAGCCCTTTCATGTCTTCTATGCCGTCACAGGCTTTTTTGATCCGTTCCAGCGATGTATGAAATTTCTGGCTGTTACTCTCCTGAAGTAACCGTTTGAAACAGGCGGCGGAATTTTCGGGCTGAAGATTCATGGTGTGTTCTCCTCTGTATCCTG
>WGCP01000286.1 GCA_015493715.1 Desulfobulbaceae bacterium | reverse complement strand
ACCCCGCCGACTTCACGCGGCCCTGAATGCAACCCCTGGCTTCCATATAGAACCAGTCCGACCCCCGTGGTACAGCGGGGTGAACAGACATCCTCCACCCGGCCGCCGATTCCATTGGGGTAGGCCATCCGGACAGGCATGTCAAAAACCTGCTCGGCCATTTCAACGATATTGGCCAATAATGAAGTCCCTCCGGTCAGGACCATACCGGCATTAATTCTGTTCCGATAGCCCGAATTACAGATATTGGCATTGACCATCTGCAAAATTTCCTCAATTCGAGCTTCTAAAATTTCCACCATAACCCGCTGAGATACCTTTCTGGGCTTTCTGTCGCCGACTGTGGGCACCTCTATAATCAGATTTTCCTTGATCATTGAAGACAAAGCCCCGCCGTACAAATATTTGAGCTCTTCAGCCTCCTGAAGAGGGGTTCGCAGGCCAACGGAAAGGTCACTGGTCAGGTTATTCCCCCCCAGGGCCAGTTCCCAGGTATGTTTAATCGTGCCGTTGCAGAATACGGCAAGATCCGTCGTCCCGCCGCCGATATCAAGGAGAACTACCCCGAGTTCCAGTTCATCCTTGTTCAGCACAGTGTAGGAGGAGGCCACCGATTCAAGGACGATTTCAGAAACCGCCAGCCCGGCACGGTTGCAACTTGTCACCAGATTATGCAGCGAGGTGTTGTCGGCGGTGACGATATGAACATTGGTAACCAACCGCACCCCGGTCATGCCCAGAGGGTTCTGGATGCCGGTATGATCATCGACCATGTATTCCTGGGGAAGCACATGGATAATCTGTTGATTATCTGAAATTTTTACGGTTTGAGCGGCCCGGATGACCTCATCAATCTGTTTTTCACGAATCTCCTGGTTGTTGATAGCAATGATACCCGGCGAATTAAAACTCTTGATATGATTACCGGCGATACCAACGTAGACCGTTTCAATGTCGCAGCCCGCCATATCGGCGGCGGCATCCACAGCCTGACGAATAGCCTTGACTGTGGATTCGATATTAACGACCACTCCTTTCTTCATCCCGGAAGAGGCGGCGGTACCGACGCCGATGATATCCACCCGATCATCAAAGACCTCACCGATGACCGCACATATCTTGGTTGTTCCTATATCAAGGCCGGCAACAAGCTCACCGGATTCGTGTTCCGTACTTTCTTCCATTGGCCAATCACCTGCCAGGGTCGACCGTTGCCACCAGCGCCCTGTTCTCCATATAATTCATTTGAATTTCTTTTATTCCGGCAATTTTTTTCTTCCGGTACAACCGTTCCAAAATTTTCACCAACCGATAATAGCGGATTCGAATATTTTCTCTGCCCATATAAATGGGAAAAGGCCGATCCACCAGATAAACAATCAGGCCCTGGGCCGCATCAATGTGGAGTTCAGAAACCGCCTGTGCCGGGAGGATGGCGTTACCCCGGGCCGCCAGCCGGAGAAAGGCGAGGGCCCCGGCAACCGGCGTATCAGGCTGGATCTGTTTCTTGTCCAGGCCAAGACCACTGAGATCGCCGGTAAGAGTTGGAAAATCAACATCCTGGCCAGGTAAAACCGGGGCAAACACATATCCGTTTCGATCAAGATAAAAAAGGCTTCCCTTCTTTTTTCCGCCAAGACGAACCAGTGCCAGCGGATGTCGCTCCCGGATTCTGATTTCCACCTTGGAAGGCCAGGCAATATGGAGATTAGCCTGCTCCACCCAGGCAAATTGCCGCAGACGAGCCTGTGCGGCCTTGACATCAAAGCCAAGCAGATTCATGCCCTGCCGGAGGCCGCTTTTTTCTATCAACCGCCGTCGATTGACCATGTGATTGCCGCTCACCGACAACTCGGTCAGGCGGAAAATATCCGAGGAAGCCAGCCGGCCATAGACAAACCATCCGAAGACGGTCACCAGTAACGGAACAACCAGCAGCAGAATATGAACACGGGAAAGGGTTCGTCCGTCATGTTTCCTTCCGACCGGGAAACCGCCGGTTTTTTTTCGACCGGCCGTGGGAAAAACTCTTTTCCGAAAGCCGGAGAATAAACGTCCGACAAGTCCCGACAAACCTTTGCCGCGAGATTTGTTCGGTGAATATTTTGAGGTATATGGTGCCATCCCTCTCCTGAAATCCGAGTATCCTCTTATCTTAAATTATATGCACTTCCGGCTCAAGAAAAATACCTGTTGTGCTCCGCACTTTTCCCTGAACAAGCCGCATCAGGCGCACTATATCCGTTGCCGTGGCGTCGCCTGCATTGACAATAAAATTTGCATGCTCAGGGGAAACCATTGCTCCGCCGATACGCTCGCCCTTGAGACCGGCATCCTCAATCAACCGACCGGCAAAATCGCCAACCGGATTTTTAAAAAACGAACCGGCCGAAGGCATAGAAGATGGTTGCTTTGTCCGTCGCAATTTCAAAAATTCCTTCGCCCTCGCTCCTACTTGTTCAGGAGTAGACCATACCAGTCGAAATTCCGCCTGTGCAATGACGGTCTTTTCCATATCCAACCCGTCAACGGTAAAACTGCGATAGTCACCTGTCCACTCCCCTTGCGTCATTGTGCGTACCGAACCATCATCGATTACAACCGTCAGTCGCTGTAGCGACTCGGTAAGGCAGTGGCCGAAAGCACCGGCATTCATCCCTACTGCTCCGCCGACGCTACCGGGAATCCCGGCCAGAAATTCCAGACCGCTCAATCCCGCGTGGCGGCAATGGGCAAGCAGCTCGGCAAGTAGACAACCGCCTCCTGCAATGACGATTCCGGCGGACGCTTCTGCGGTTATTGCAGTAAATTCACCTCGCAAGCGAATCAGAATTCCGGCAAACCCCTCTTCTCGCACCAAAATGTTTGCCCCACGCCCTATACACCGCCAGGGCAGGGATTCCAGACGACAATAATCAAGCAACGCCGACAGCTGTTGCAAATCCTGCACTCCGGCCAGGGCCGTAGCTCGTCCTCCGGCCCGTAACGTGCAAAAACGTGCCATGGAAACATCAAAGGCAACATTGGGGCCGCACAAATCTGCCAGCTCCCTCTGCTGCTCTTTGGTCAACATCAGGCGGCTCCTTGCTCTCCCACTATTTCCAACAGTTGTTCTCCGGCTCGGACAATATTACCCGCGCCAAGGGTCAACAACAGATCACCTTCTCCAAGCAGTCCCTGGAGCGCTTCGGGCAACTCCTCTACCGTGGCCACATAATGCGTGTTGCGCTGACCATGCTCCTTCATCGCCTCCAATAAACAGGGAGTGGTCACTCCGGCAATCGGTTGCTCGCTTGCCGCATAGATATCAGTCAACACAAGGACATCCGCCCGGTGGAAGGCCGTCTGAAACTCCGTAAACAGTGCCTTGGTTCTGCTGTAGCGATGCGGTTGAAAGGCAACCACCAGCCTTTTATCAGGCCAACCCTCCCGAACCGCATCCAGGGTTGCGCGAATTTCAGTGGGGTGGTGGCCGTAATCGTCTACTACCAGAATGCCTCCGGCCTCTCCCTTGATCTGCAAACGTCTCTGTACTCCACCAAAGGCTGCCAGCGCCTTGGTGATAACACTAAAATCAATGTCCAGTTCCAGGGCAACCGCTATAGCGGCCAGGCTGTTATAGACCGTATGCCTGCCCGGCCGGTTAATAGTAACCCGACCCAGATCACGACCATGAAAACGGACGGTAAAAATGGTTTCAAGTCCCCTGCTTTCAATCCTGGTGGCGTAAAGATCCGCCTGTTCACTGAGACCATAAGTAATGACCCGACGTTGTATTTTCGGCAGTAGTCGGGAGATATTTTCATCGTCAAAACAGAGAATGGCGACGCCATAAAAGGGCAGAATATCGATAAACTGCAGGAACACATCCTTAATATGCTCAATATCCCGGTAATAATCGAGATGCTCAAGATCGATATTGGTGACCACCTCAATAACCGGAGAAAGCTTGAGAAAGGAGCCGTCGCTTTCATCAGCCTCCGCTACCAGAAAATCGCCACAACCGAGTTTGGCATTGCCGCCGAGGCTGTCCACCTTGCCCCCGACCACTACCGTCGGATCAAGGTCGGCTTCGGCAAGGATGGTCGATACCAGCGAGGTTGTCGAAGTCTTGCCGTGACTTCCGGCAATAGCGATTCCATACTTGGCAAGCCGCATGAGTTCAGCCAGCATCTCCGCCCTCTGGATCACGGGAACATGGGCCTCTTTTGCCGCCGTCACCTCAGGATTTGTGGAACTTATTGCCGATGACGTCACAACCACGTCGGCGCCTTCCATCCAATCCGCCCGGTGCCCGAAATGGACCACACCGCCCAAGGCCGCCAGCTTACGGGTGATATCCGACTCGTGTAGATCAGAACCGCTGACCTGATACCCGAGATTCAACAACAGTTCGGCAATGCCGGACATGCCGATACCACCGATACCGACAAAGTGTATATGTTTTGTTTTCTTGTACATGAATTTTCAGAATTACAGCCTGTCCTCCCGACCGGTTGACCGGTGATTCACCAACTGTATGCAGACATCGACCATACGCTCCGTTGCCTCCGGCCGGCCCATCCTCCTCATCGCACCACCCATTTTCTCAAGCTCCCCGGGATTGCTGACAAGTCGTCGAATCTCTGCGGCAAGACCATCCCCGTCCAGTTCCTTTTCCTGCACCATTGCTACGCCTGCTCCAGCCACATAATACTCAGCATTGGTGGTCTGATGATCATCGGCGGCAAAAGGGTAGGGAATCAACAGCGCCGGCAGCCCCACGACCGCCAGTTCCGCCAGGGTCGTTGCTCCGGCCCGAGAAACAACCAAATCCGCCCGGCCGTACACATCGGCCATATCCGAAAAAAAAGACGCCACATCCGCCTCCATACCGCTTTGCTCATACCCTTTTCTGATCGTCTCCTCATCCGTTGTTCCAGTCTGGTGAATAATCCGCAGAGTGTTGCCTTCTGCCTGCAAAATTTTCATGGCCGCAAGCACCAGCTCATTGACCCTCCTGGCTCCCTGGCTGCCGCCAAGAACAAGAATCGTTGTTTGATCTCCATGGCCGGTTTTTTTTTTAAACGCCGCATCCAAAATTTCCCGCCGGACCGGATTGCCGGTCAGGATTGTTTTCTCTTTTGCAAAAGACGGATGACAGGGGAGAGATATACAGATCCTGTCGGCCAATCTCCCGGCCATTCGATTGGCCAGGCCCGGGACTGAATTCTGCTCATGGATACATATTGGGATTCGCAATAGTTTAGCCGCAGCCAACACCGGCCCGGTCACATAACCGCCGACACCGAAGACAAGATCGGGCCGAAAACGACGAATGAGAAAAAACGACTGCGCTATTGCCGGCAGCAGTCTGGATGCGGCATGCAGAAAACCGGACATGCCAAGGCCCTTGATTCCGGAAAAACTGATGACCTTGCGGGCAAATCCCTTCTCCGCCAGCACCTGATCATCAATCCGGCGCCCGGCTCCGATAAACATAATCTCACTGTCGGGATCTCTTTTTCTGATTCCCTCGGCTACTGCCAGGGCTGGAAAGAGATGGCCACCGGTACCGCCGCCGGTAATAATCAGGCGCATAAGGTCTGTTGACTGCTATCCTGCCCGGAGGAAGGGACAACTCGCGCTTCAGCGGACAAATCGTCCCTGGACTCCATCAACTCAGCCATGATAACGTCAAAACAAAGGGGACAATATCCATGTGTCACCCGTTCATTTTCGGCAAATTCATACTCTTCTTTCCAATGGCTGCCATTCTCAACCCGCTGACAGACACAACAAATCTTTGTCATTGCTCTTCTCCGGTATTATTCCATCAATCAAATTAATTCCCTTGTATCCATCATGGCGTGCACTGCTGCGGTAAACACCCGTCCCCGTGCACCATAATCGGTAAACATATCGAAACTGGCACATCCCGGTGCCAGCAGTACGGTCTGACCAGGCTTTGCCAGAGCGGCTCCCCGTGTAACGGCCGCCTGCATATCCCTGACCGGTTCAACATCAGTCAGTTCGCCAAAGGTCTCCTGCAGCATGTCCGTTGCCTCTCCGATACAGAGCATATGAGCAACCCTTTCCCTGACCAGCTCTCGCAGTCCCGCAAAATCACCGTGTTTATCACGGCCTCCGGCAATCAGTACCACACCGGGCGGACAGCTTTTAAGTGCCGCTGCCATGGCACCGACATTGGTGGCCTTGGAATCATTTATAAAGGTGACTCCCCGAACCTCCGCCACCCTGGTCATGCGATGGGCGGCAACCACAAAAGATCGCAATCCGCCGTCAATACAGCTACCTGCCGCACCCAGCCGTGTAACCGCCAGAATGGCTGCGGCTGCGTTCAAATGATTGACCATTGAATTGAGTGATGTTGGTGCCAGGGAAAAATTTCCCGCTTCCCGGCCATTCACATCAACCCTAATTTCATCGCCGACAATACACGCCTGGTGCTGCCGATCATGGCCAAAGGTTGCCACCGACGCCCGTATCCCTTCAGCCTGCTGCATAACCAGCGCATCATCCCCGCCCAGGATTGCATAATCTTCCGGCTCTTGATGAATAAACATCCTCATTTTTGCCCGGACATATTCCTCCATACAGTCGTGACGGTCCAGGTGGTCCGGCGTCAAATTTAACAGGAGGCCTATATCAGGCCTGAACTCTCCGGACAGATCAAGTTGAAAGCTGGACAGTTCAAGGACCATAACATCATAATCAGCGCCGTCCGAAAACGCAGACAAAAGCGGAGTGCCGATGTTCCCGCCGACAAAGGGATGATAACCGCAACCGCGCAGCAACTCACCGATCAGGCTTGTCACCGTGGTCTTACCGTTTGATCCGGTAACACCAATCACCGGCACGGAAATATTGCCGGCGGCAAGGGCCAGTTCTCCGACAATCGGGATCGACGCCGTCCTAGCCGCCTGCAACACCGGGAGATCAAGCGGCACCCCCGGACTTGCCACAATGATATCGCCCTGCAAAACAAAATCTTCGCTATGCCCTCCTGTTTCACAGGCAAGAGTGCCGGCCAGGTCCTGTTCTTCTACACGCAGGGCCCCATAAGGGCGATATTCCGATACGGCCACCTTAAGGCCCCTGTCCTGCAGGAAACGGACCGCCGCCATGCCTGAAATTCCCAGACCGAGGACGACGGCTTTTTTTGCGCCTGCAGGTGCCATGTTCACCGTAGTTTCAGGGTTGCCAGGGCCAGTAGGCCGAGAATAATAGAGATGATCCAGAACCTGACCACCACCTTGGGCTCTTGCCAGCCTTTCTTCTCAAAATGATGATGGATCGGAGCCATCAGAAAAATACGCCGTCCACCGCTCATTTTAAAAAAACCGACCTGCAGAATGACCGAAATCGCCTCCATGACAAAGATCCCACCGACAATGGAGAGTAGAATCTCCTGTTTGGTGATAATGGAGACCGCACCCAGGATACCGCCAAGGGCCAGAGAGCCGACATCACCCATGAAAATCTCCGCCGGATAGGCGTTAAACCAGAGAAATCCCAGGCAGGCGCCCACCAGAGAACCACAGAAGACCGCCACCTCCCCTGCTCCGGGCACAAAGGGTATCTGCAGATATTGGGCGATAATGGCGTTACCGGCGGCATAGGAAAAAATCAGATACACCGTGCCGCTGATCATCACCGGTCCCACGGCCAGACCGTCCAGTCCGTCGGTGAGATTGACCGCATTTGAGGCCCCGACAATGACGATAACGGCAAAGGGGACATACCACCAGCCGAGATCCGGATGAAAACCCTTGAAAAACGGGATGGCCAGATTACCGTCATATTCCGGATGCAGCAGGAGATAGAGGCCGACCATGGAAGCGCCGATTACCTGCAGCAGCAGTTTACCCCGTGCCGACACGCCGCGGCTGTTGCCCTTACTGATCTTCTGCAGATCATCCATTGCACCGATGCCACCGAAAAACAGGCTGACACAAAGGAGCAGCCAGACCAAACCAGACGAAAGATCGCTCCAAAACAAAGTTGAAATCAGAATTCCACCAAGGATAAGGAGTCCGCCCATGGTCGGAACGCCCTGCTTGCTGAGATGTGACTCCGGGCCGTCGGCACGAACGACCTGGCCGATTTGCCGCCGTTGCAGCCAACGAATAAACATCGGCCCGAAACACCAGAGAATAAGAAAGGCAGTTACCGCTGCACCGATGGAGCGAAAGGTGATATAGCGAAAAACATTGAGCCAGCTGATCTGGGTATGCAGAGGATAGAGAAAATGATAGAACATCAGCCGTCCCCTGTCCTGGAAGGGTCAAAACGATTCTGCAGCTCTGTAAGCAGCGTTTCCATCCGCATACCGCGTGATCCCTTGATGAGCAGCCAGTCTTCTTCACCCAGGCGGCCGCTGATCATCAGATGATACAGCCAGTCGGCCATGGCAACGGTATCGACAAAACCCATGACCTGTTCTTTAGCCATTCCCGCATCCCTGGCCCCGGTGACGACATCCTGCCGATACTCACCTGCCACCGCCAACAGATCATATCCGAGTTCGGCCGCCAGACGACCGATGCGCCTATGGGCGGCTCCCGACCCGGCACCCAGTTCAAGCATGTCGCCAAGGGCCGCTATTCTGCGACTACCCGACCTGAACCCGGCCATTGTTCGCAGAGCTGCAGCCATAGACGATGGATTGGCATTATAGCTGTCGTTGACGACCCGCAACCCCCCGGGAACGCGGCTGAATTCCATCCGTTTATCGATATTGGTAAAACCGGCAAGCCCGGCGACAATACTCTCCGAATCAATTCCGGCGGCATGGGCAATGGCTGCAGCGGCGGCCGCATTGACAACATTATGCATCCCCGGTGTCGGAAGGAGAAAACGCTCTTTCCACGCGCCCACATGCAGGGTGATCCGACTCCCCTTTTCACCAAGTCCTGTTATACGGGTGACCCTGACCTCGGGCTCGCGCCTGCGACCGGCCGGAGTTATCGCATAGCTGATTTTTGGTCCCGTATGGCGGCGGGCCTGTCGGACCACAAGGGGATCATCACCATTGACGATCAGGATACCATCCCGGTTCATACCTTGATATAACTCACCCTTGGCGGCGGCCACCCCGTCGATGGTGCCAAGTCCCAGCAGATGCGCCTCCTGAATATTGTTGATACAACCGATATCCGGGCCTGCAATTTCGGTCAGACGGGCAATCTCGCCCGACTGGTTCATACCCATTTCAAGGATCGCGACCCTATGTTCCGCATCAAGGCGAAGCAGAGTGAGCGGCAGTCCGATCAGGTTATTAAAATTTCCACGTGTTTTCAGCACGGCCTGCGGGGCGGGGTCCCCCGTCTCGTAAAACCGGCTGCAGACGGCACCGGTCATCTCCTTGACCGTTGTTTTTCCCGAACTTCCGGTCAAGCCGATGACCGTGACCGCATTCCCAAACAACCGGCGACGGTAGGCCGCCAGATCACCAAGAGCAGTCAGGGTATCGTCCACCTTGATGACCGGCAGCGTCGATTCTTTGACGTCCACTTCATCGGCAACGATAAGTGCGCCGGCACCACCGGCAACAGCCTGATTCACAAAGGCATGGCCATCAAAATTATCTCCCTTCAGGGCAAGAAACACATCTCCCGGCTGCAACGTCCTGGTATCGGTGGAAACGGCGCCCAACATACGAACCGGCCGGTTGGAGCCATGAATGCACTGCCCCCCGGTCGCGCAAACCAGATGGCGAACCGTCCATGCGGCCAAGCCGTTTTTTGCCTGCATGCGGTCATCAAAAAATATCTTTTCCCTTCCCAGGATCTGGTACTGTTCATGACCCTTGCCCGCGATGAGAACAACATCATCAGGCGTAGCCAGCGCACAGGCCTGGCGGATGGCCGGGCCACGGTCTGCAATGATGCAAAAACCGTTTTGCGCTTTGTCGCCCGCAAACATCTCCTCAAGGGAGCGCTCAGGTTTGCCGGCATCCCGCACGCCCGCTGCGGCCTGGGCAAGAATCGCCAGGGGATCTTCCGTTCTTGGATTATCCGAGGTGAGCAGAACCACATCACTTATTTCAGCGGCGACCTTGCCCATTTGCACCCTTTTCCCGGTATCCCGATCACCACCACAACCAAAAACACAGATCAATCTGCCGGTGGTCATGGTTTTCATGGCCGAAAGGACATTGGCAAGGCCATCCGGGGTGTGGGCGTAATCAACAAAAACCGCGGGACATGCATCGGCAGGTAATCCCGGCAGGGTCACCCGCTCCAGACGACCGGGAACCTGCCCAACAGCCGACAGACCGGCGGCTATTTTCTCCCCGGAAACGGACAGGGCACGTGCAGCGCCTGCAGCGGCCAGCATATTGAGGACATTGTATCGTCCGGTCAACCCGGAACTTACCCGGTATTGCCTTTCATCAAGCACCAATGACCAGGTCATACCATCAATACGCGAATGCAAATCATCGGCCCTGACTTCACAGCCTTCGTTAAACCCGACGCTTATTATAGTATCAAGTGACACTTCTTTCGCCAGCCGTCGGCCATAACTTCCGGCCGCCCCTGAATCAGTCACGATCACGGCAGTTGCCGATGATTTCATGTTTTGGGTAAAGAGTTTTTTCTTGGCGGAAAAATAATCTTCCATATCCCTGTGATAATCCAGATGGTCCCTGCTTAAATTTGTAAATACCGCCACATCAAAAACTATTCCGGCCAGACGATGCTGGGCCAGAGCGTGGGAGGATGCCTCAACAATAACATGGCTTACCCCGGAATCCGCCATTTCCCGTAACAGTGCCTGCAGCAGAACCGGATCAGGCGTGGTCAGGGGGGCGGGCCGAACAACTTCCAGGCCGTCTGATTTCACATACCGATAATTGACCGTGCCGATAACCCCGGTGCGATAGCCGGCTTGGTTGAGGATGCCTTCAAGCATCCACGACGTTGTGGTTTTGCCGTTTGTGCCGGTCAGAGCAATCAGCTTCATACCGACGGCCGGACAACCATAAAAGGCGCAGGCCATCCGACCAAGGGCCTGATGCGTGTCCGCAACCTGGAAACAGGGTACTCCAACACGAGAGGATGGCCGGGATTCGGCAACCACCGCCAGACAGCCCCGGCCGACTGCCGCCTCTACATAGTCATGACCGTCACAATTTACCCCTTTAAGCGCCACAAAAACAGTACCTGGACCGACCTGGAGGGAATCAACAGTTATCGCCGTTATCTCGGTATCCGGAGGTAACGATCCCTGGGGGGAGGTTGCCAGAATATTTGCCAGCTCGAAAAACCGCATAATGTACTCAGATTTCTGAATTCAGGGTCAGTTTGCATGATTTCACCCCCTGCAAGTGAACACCCGGAGCAGGTGACTGGGCAACAATCCGCCCAGAGCCCTCAATGGCAATACTGAGTTTGCGGCCATTGAGCTGCCGCAAAGCCTTGCGTAAACTCAAACCGACGAGCCTGGGCATTTCCATGGCTCCGGCAGTCTGTTCCACGGGCAAAGGTGAATAGTCAACGCGGCGGCTGATAAGAAAGCGGGCAAAATTTCTTCTGTCTTTTTCGGCTGGATGGATGGCGACCTGTTCTTTTCCCGCCGTGGCGTATAGAGCGGTTAGCAGGGTTTTTCCTTCCTCGCGCATGCTTCTTCGTTGTGCTCTTTTGGCAAGCGGTGCCAGTTGATCCCGATCAACCGCCATCAGAAGAAGCATGGCCGGTTTCTTGCCGGGAATCATGCCGACAAACAGTTGCCGCTGCACATACCGACTCAAGACGCCGGCAGGTTCGATTCGTGTGTCCTCTGCATGGAAGGCAAGACAGCCCCCCTTTTTGGAGGCGGCAAAATGCGCGGCCAGATCCCGGCGGATCCGTACCCCCTGCGCCGGCAACAGGACATGGATCTCATCTTTTTCCTGCTGTCTTTTGGTAAATCGATGTCCTTTTTCCACGTCATAGACGGAATCAAGGAAGGAGGGCTGGTGCCGCCAGCCGCCGTTGACAAGGGATGCCAGGTCAACCCCAATCTGCATAAGGCTTAACTGCTTTTTATTTCGTTCATCTCCGGAATCAGTAACTTCCCCGGCATCCCGGCCCAGGCTGTCCTCAACCGGAGCATCCAGGCGCAGTTGTTGTTCAATCCCGGCAAACTCTTTGGTGCCCAGGCCAAAATCCGGGGCGGCAATGGTAATGGGCAACAGAGGACGATCCTCTTCACCCTGATGAACAATTGCCGCAACTCTTGCCAGCATCGGCTGCAGAGTTCGACGTGAAAAAAACGGCTGAAAAAGAAGGTCGCGGCCTCCGGTGGCCCCGGTTTGCCAGAAATAATTCGGATTAAATGACGGCTGGGTTGACGAGGCAAGGACTTTCCCCGACGTCGGGTCGATCAACAGGGCCATACCCCGGGCACCATGCTGTTCTCGCAACATTCGACGCAGATGGGTATCGATTTGTTTCTGTAATGCAAGATCCAGGGTCAATACCAGATCCGTCCCCTTTTCCCCAAGCATGGTGTTATCAAAAAAATTTATTCCGGGCAGATCCGCCGCCTTGTAACCACCCGGCTGCAACACAAAATCATATTTTTTTTCTATCCCATAAAGGCCTACGCCATTGCCGATATAGCCGATAACATTTGCCGCCGCCTCGTTTTCCGGATAATAACGGACTTCATTTCGTTTGCAGGAAATCCCGTCAAGATGCAAATGCTCAACAGCATTCGCCTGATCACTGTCCAGATCATCGGCAAGTTGAACAGCTCGTGCCGATGTCTTAAACCGAAGCTGAAGTTCATCGGCAGGGACATGAATGATATCGGCAAGCTGCTTGGCCGTCTGGTTATGATTGTTATTTTTTGCCGGATGAATATAGAGCGAATACAAGGGGTAGGAAACAGCTAATTCCTTAAAATTTCGGTCATAGATAATGCCGCGCAAGGCCTCGCCGGAAGCCGTCTTATCTTTTAAAGATTGCGGAGTTTTGTCGGCGGCAAGCTGGATAATCCTGCTGATATCCTGGAGGGAGAGGGGTAATCGATACAGAATTCCACCAACCGCCGCCGACAAAAGAATGAAAAAACCGACGACTGTCAGCCGGATCTTTCTGCGCTTTTTTCGCCTGGATCTTACGGTATTCATGCCCCGTAATCAGAGACGATGAACCTGGCCTGAAACCGGAACATGAAGGCCAAAACGCACGGCCGCCACAGCTTCAATATGTTTTGGCGACAGTAAGCCCGCCTTTTTGGCTCGCAAAGTAATGTTTGCGGAATCAAGGGATGCCGAAACAGCATGTAACTGCTCAACCTGCTGAAAATCATTTCCAGTGACCCAGTGGAAAAACTGCCCGCCGGCCAGAAGAAAAAAAAGTGCGACACAGAGCGTAATCCCGACAGCCTGTCGCAACTCCGCAGACATTTCCGGCGTCCGCCGTGCAGCTACCCTCCGGCGCAGTCCCGGGCGCAGAGTCCGACTTCGGTATTGACCTGTCTGTGCATGTATTATCATGGTTTCCTCCTCCTTTGAATTCGACCCTGCCGAAAAACTCGCTCCATCCTTCCCGGTATTAGGGCCCCGAAAAAAAATAATTGTCCCATTCTGTTTGTCTTTTACTCCAGCTTCTGCGTTGTAAAAATGGTTACATATCATCAATATGCGCCCATTTTTACGTCTTGAATCTGAAGCAAAATCCAGCGCATTATGGAATAATTATTTTATTCCGTGACCCTTACACTCTCACGGCACAGCGTAAGGTGGCACTTCTTGCCCGCGGATTGGTCGCAACTTCTTCTTCCGTTGGTCGGACAGGTTTTCCCGGTCGTAGTCTCCCATCCCTGCGAAAGGCCTGTTTAACAATCCTGTCTTCCAGGGAATGAAAACTAATAATGCAAAACGCAGCTCCTGGTCGCAAAAAATCAGGCCCATCAGTCAACAGGCGCACCAAGTTGTCCAGCTCACGGTTGACGGCTATACGCAAGGCCTGAAATACCCTGGTCGCTACATGAATCTTTTCCGGATGAAAACGCCGGGGTACTGCTTCGGCCACCAGATCCGCCAATTGTCGCGTTGTTCGTATCCGGCAACTCGCGCGGGCCTTACAAAGATGGGCGGCAATACGTCGGGCCTGCCGCTCTTCCCCGTAATGATAAAAGATATCGGCCAGCTCATTTTCCGTGACCCCGGCCAGAATGGCGGCTGCGTCAATCGCCGACTCGGGATTCATGCGCATGTCCACCGGTGCGTCTTTTCGAAAGCTAAATCCCCGTTCAGGACGATCAAGCTGCAGGGATGAAACGCCAAGATCAGCCAGTATGCCGTCAACAGACTCGACCCCTAAACCGATCAACTCAACCGCCATATCGGCATAGGAGGCATGAATAATGGTTACCCGATCTCCAAATGGCTGAAGCCTTCCGGCCGCCAATATCGCCGCCTCATTATCCCATTCAAAACCGATGACCCGACCATTGGGAGCCGAGGCCTTTAAAACAGCTTCCGTATGCCCTCCGAGGCCAAGCGTCGCATCTGCGTATACACGACCATTTTTCGGTTGCAGATACGCGAGCACCTCATTGTACATTACGGGAAGATGAAGTTCCGCCGCTTGCTCCGTCATATGATGCTACATAATACCTAAGGCGGACAGGCTCTGGTCAAAATCGACAAAGCGTTCACGGGTGCGCTGTGTCTCAAGCTGCCAGTCGGCCTTATTCCAAATTTCAAAATTCTCCAACATGCCGTTCAGAACGACTTCCCTGCCGATACCGAATTCACTGCGTAGGGCGGGCGGCAGTAAAATTCTTCCCTGCTTGTCAAGCGTACAGATCGTCACACCGGAAATCACATAGCGAACAAAATCCCCCATGCCCGGCTGATTTCGACCATCTTTTGTCAGTTTTTCCTCCAAGCGCTCCCATTCTTCTACGGGAAAGGCCTTCAGGCTCTTCTGCCAGTTGGTCACCATAACGGTTTCGCTGTACACCTCTCGAAGGACCTCACGGAAGCGACTTGGGATATTCAGCCGACCCTTGGCGTCCAGGGAATGTTCAGAACGGCCGCGAAATCGTAATGTGGAAACCTGTTGCTTCACCTGTGCACCGACAAAAGGGTTTTCATGACACTCTTAACCATTTAAGACCACTTTACCCCACCTACCTTTTCTTCTATCGCACACCCACCCCATGTGTCAAGGAAAAACAGCCGGAGAAACAGCCTGTTGCGCATTGACGACGGATGAGGATAAAACACAACATATAGCGTATGTAAAACGAACTACCGCCACATTATGTGTATTTACTAAAACCTTATCGAATTCAACGACCGGCAATTACTGGGGATATTTTGAGGTAACAATAGGTTATGAAAGGAAATACATCACACAGATTCAGATTACGAAAAAAAATGAAAAAACAGGTGGGGCGCAAAGTGGTGCAAATCTCATTTCAATGAACTTGCCTGTCCGGACAGAAGAAGGAGAGAACTCACGACCTGAATGACAATTTATCTGGTACCTTGAAAAATTAGGTGAAGCGATTTGCAGAAGATCCGAGATTAGAGAACCGGCAAGAGGGACAGCGACCCTGCCGAAGCAATAGCGGCAGGGTCGCAGCAAAGGATAAGAAAGGGAGGGGAAAATTATTTTTTCGGTGCTACAACGACAAAACCGCTGATACCAACACCTTGATTATTTCGCTTGTCATGGGCGGTAAAAACAACTCGATATCCGCCACCTTCTTTCGGGGTAAAAGAAGAACTGAAATTGCTCGTTTTACCGGCATATTTCAACGGCAGTTCGGCAATTTTTTTGCCTCCCTTAAAAATATAGGCGGTGACTGTATAATCGTTGGCATTCCATAACGGAAATTCCGGTCTGACCGGACAGCCGCACATAGGCGTTACCACCGCACTGATAGGAAGAGTAGAACCCAGTGTGAAAAATTCATGGGCTTCCGGATTATGGGGGTGAACAATCAGTCCCGTCAGATTAAAAAGAAGTCCATCGCCACTGATGTCCTGTCCGGGCAGCAACCAAGTTGTCTTGGCCTCTTTATGAATATTGGCCTCTGCCCCCATGGGGCCTACAACCTCAACCAGCAATTTGAGTGGATTATTAATATCAAACTCAAAAACTACCTTGGCAACACCCTGGCCCTCGGACCTGATTTTTCCACGGGTGACCGGTTCCTTCATGATCAGCTTGGTATTGCCGGTGCCGCCCATAATCATACCGCCGGCAAGTACCTGCTCGGTATAATAATCCTTAACAACGACCTTCAAACCACCGACGACAGAACCAATGAATTTGGCATCGTTAGCAAGTGCTCTCACCGTTAATTTCGTTGGAACGGCCCAGGCGCTGACAGCAAAAATCCCGGTCAGCATCATGACAAACAACCCAACTTTCCAGTATTTTAACATCTTCCTACCTCCATAAAAGAAATTAACCAATACGAAACACGACATTAAAAATGAGGCAAGATTGGAGAAAGAGCATTCAACTCCGCAAATTTTCAGTCGCTTCCGAAGTACGTAACCGATACAAGCAGTTATAACGTCGGTGACGCAACGGAGAGAACGACGAAAAAACAGGCAAAATTGCTCAATTTTCTTTTCCGGGTTCCGGCAGCCTCCTCCTAAACTGATATGATGATCAATGGCAGAAGAAACTATTGTGTATATGGTATATGTTTCCAATACATATACCGCAACAATGAAAAATGGCAAGCGGGGAACTAAACAAAAAAATCGATTCAACGTAAAAAACGCATCCCGGATTCAGGGAAGGATAGGAAACAAACAGCCATCATCTGCTCCCCTTTTAAGAGAGACCGGGCATCCCTCGGAAATTTTTGAGCAGGGCCAGTGCATCTTTTTCGGTTGGAAGGTCCGGTACGGGAGGCATCATACCAAGGCCTTCACTTGTTTCATGCCAACTATCAGCGTCCATACTGGTTATCATGGTGCTATTAATCATGGCGTCGACCTGCAAAAGTTCATTCACCAGCTCAAGGGAATCTCTATCTTTAATTTTGCGGTCAAGAATAACAAGATGCGGGCTTTCATCCCGGATGATTCGCAACATTTCCCCACCGCTTGTGACCTGATTAAGTGTAATGTCCGGTTGCGCTGTCAGGGCTGCCGTAAAATCATCCAGTTCATCAGCCCTTGGTGAAACCAGTAAAAAATTATACATATCGTCTTTCTCCATTTCGTTACCGAGCAAACAGGTACAAAAGATGCCTTTTGTACAGACAGCCCTTTTTCTATCCGTATACTTTCGGGGGTACAATAAACCTGTTGTCTCAGGAAGTTGCCGCCTTTTTCCACAATGCTTCCGCTATAGCCTCACCAAGGGTATTAACGGCAAGGCGGGCGCAGTGCATATGATCCGGAGGGAGATCATCACCAAGAATATCGGAAACCTGTTCCGGTTCAATCTCCAGGGCCTGGTCAACAGTTTTCTTATCGGCCAGCTCGCTGACCACGTCGCCACAGACCCTGGTGAACACACAACCATCAGGAATCATGCGTATCTCATCAATAATATCGCCACGAATCTTCACATCTATCTTGATTGCATCACCGCACTGGCCGACAAGACGAGCGGATCCATCAGGATTTTCGAGGCTGCCAAGATAAAGCGGCGTATTGGCATGAAACAAAAAAGTCCTGCCAAGCTGATCTATTGCTTCTGCATTATGTTCAGACATTTTTTGATAGACCTCTTATTTATACCTGATGTTTCCTGATTATGTTTTTCTTGCGATTTTCGACATACCTTGTATGTTGCTGAAAAATCAGACGTTTTCCATATAGAAGGATTCGTGCGTCAAGGAATAATAAAATAGGATTTTGCTGTTTTCATGGCAAACACCGTAAAAAATATATTCTTTTGGCCCAGTGGTAGCGCATTGCGACGACCATGGGATATACAAAAATCAGGAAACTTCAGATTTATACTTATACGACCCGAAAAAGGCATCAGAACACACATAAACCGATCCATTGACCCTATCAATTCCCGATGCTTTGCAGTACGTCCCGACATCCAATCAATTTACATCTGGCCGCCGCCACCACCACAGGTAAGATCCTGAGTAAATTTCTGCAGATTGCCTGCCAGATAGGCCTTAACCGCCACCCCGACAGTGGGCGCATTTGCAGCAAAATAGGCATCAATCCCCATTTGGTTAAACCCCATAAGTGGACGCATCCCCATACCTCCGGCCAACAATACATTGACGCCGTTATCAGCAAGATACTGAACAGGCGCCAGACAGCCGCCCTGTTGATGCGGCACACTAGGCAAAGTTCGCACCTCTTTTATTTCACCATTCTCCACATCAACAAGCGTGTACAGATCACAGTGACCAAAATGGGCTCCGAATGGAGCATCCAGGCCACCGGGTTGTGTTGAAGGAATACCAATAATCATGTTTTTCTCCTCTTATTCCATGTTTTCATGACGGATTTCCATCATGAGCCATCCCGTTTACCGGGTGAGCTGTTCTATTTTTTCCCATGCGGATCGTATTTCCGTCCCGATCGCACTCTCTTCGCATTCAGTAACCGCAAGTCCCTTGACCATGGCCTCGGTAACCAAAGTATCATGAGGCAGCTTGGCCAATAGAGGATATCCATTATTTCGACAATATTCCTCTATATTTTCGCTTTGTTCATCATTTAAGTCAAACTTGTTAATAATAATGCCGGCCCGGGTACGAAAATGACGACAAAGCGCGACCACCCGTTCTAGATCATGGCGCCCCGAAGGTGTGGGTTCCGTCACGATAACGACAAAATCAGCGCCGGAAAGTGAACTAATTACCGGACAACCGACTCCGGGCACGCCATCGCTGAGAATGCAATCTATCTTTTTCTCTTTGGCCAGTTTTTTCGCTTCATCTTTCAATAAAGCCACCAGGCGGCCGGAATTTTCTTCCCCGGGAAAGAGCCGGGCATGGACCATGGTGCCGAAACGTGTGGTCGATACATACCAGCGGCCACAGTGTTTTTCCGGAAAGCTGATGGTCTCTTCCGGGCAAAAAGTGACACAAACCTTACACCCCTCACATCGAATCGGATCAACGCTAAACGCATCCACATCATCATGGTGAATGGCGTTATATCTGCACATTTCCTCACAAAGGCCGCAACTGATGCATCCCTCCTGATTGATCTGCGCCTCGTTGCCGGCATAAAACTGCACTTCCCGTTCATGGGTCGGCTGCAGCAAAAGATGCAGATCCGGGGTATCAACGTCCAGGTCACAGATGATTTTATTCCCGGAAACATGGGCAAATGCGGCCGTCAATGAAGTTTTCCCGGTGCCTCCTTTGCCGCTTAACACAAGAATTTCACGCATGACCCACCTCCTCTTCATCTCCGGCAGCCAGAGCGCGAATGTTTTTTTGCAGTGAAGAAAAAATAGTGCCCAATTCAGTGGACACCTCTGCGATAATGCGGCCCTGCGAGTAGGCTTCGGCGATCTTTCGATCAAAGGGAATCTCCGCCAGGATGGGAATAGCGTTCTCCCGACAGAAGGTGTAAATTTCACGGGTTCCCATTCCCGCCCTGTTAATTACCACCCCCATGGGTTTGTCCAAGGGAGAAAAAGACTCCCAGGCAAGTTTAAAATCATGCAATCCAAAAGGGGTGGCATCGGCAACCAGGACAATCACATCACTCTCCATTACCGCACACAAAGCGGGACAACTCACGCCCGGCGGCGCATCAATAACAGCATCCCGTCCTTCCCGGCTGATAATGTCTTCCATCTTTTTCTTTACCGCCTCCATAAGCGGAGGACTCATTGCCTCACCGATGCGAAGGGTGGCGGAAAGGAATCGAGTCCCGCCCACTCTTCCCTTATATATGGTTCCCAACTCTCGTTGTCCCTTCCCTAATGCTCCTTCGTTGCAAATCGCCATACAGCCGCCGCAGCCATGACACATATCAGGATACAGGGTCAAGGTGGAAATCATCAGGGAAATGGCCTTGAACTGACACATTTCCACACAATCTCCGCAGAGGGTACATTTTTCAGCATCCAGCACAGGAACCTCCATCCAGGCTTTCTCCGTATCAGCGGATAGTTCCGGATGAAGGAAAAGATGCAAATTTGGCTCTTCCACATCAAGATCCACCGCCAGTAGCGGCTTATCCCAGACAGTGGCAAGTGAGGCGGTCACCGTTGTCTTTCCGGTCCCCCCCTTGCCGCTGGCAATAGAAATCTTCATAATTTTTTAAAGTATCTTAAAATTGATGGACTCATAAAAAGTCCAAATAATTTCAAAGATGGCTAAGTAAAAACAGGTAAGCGTAAACTCCGGGGCGGGTCTCAACTCTACAGGTAGTATGTTGTGAATCGCCTCGGGATACACGACGTAGTAAATCGAAGTTTTTACAATGCCATCAAAATT
>WGCP01000285.1 GCA_015493715.1 Desulfobulbaceae bacterium | reverse complement strand
TTTTTGAACTGTTAAATTTATCATCCTACTCAGATATTTTTCTAATCCACAAATTCCTAACCCTCCCATGCCAGCATGTTCCGTTTAACGACAAAATGCAGATTCATTGGGATACCCACTCACTGCCCTGGCGCATAAATTAGACCGAAGCTGCTAAAACATGCAGCTCCGGTTGAAATTCAGACTGGTTTGTTACGTCTTTTTTGGCGTTAATTTTGTTTCCAATATCTGAGCTTTGTCTCACCAACAGTGACGGGAATCGCATTGACTTCCGGCGGATTACCAGGACTATACAAAGGCACATAGGCCGTGCCGCCACCCAGAGTTACTCCGGGGCTGATCCCCTGTCCCAGGCGGGTTCTCCTTCTCGGACCGGGAACCAAATCCTCCCCGACTTTATTATAGTGCAATGTCCCGCTACCACCAGGCACATCACAGGAAGATGTCTTCAAACCGTAAAAATAACTGGTTCCGGCGGAACAGCCACCTGCAGGTGAATAGGTGGTAAAATAAATATATCGTCCATACCCTACCGCCTCGGACAACACCTTTTCCCCCGGATCAGTGACAAGTTTCTTGCAAAAATCACCTGCCGGATCATTAGGATTACAAACACTGCCATCATCTTTTACAGGATTTCCGCCAATGGTCCAGTGACCGTCGTTGTCATTAACATAGCCACTGGTATCAAGAATTGGAATTCCATCTTCAGAATCATAAAACCAGTCGTTAACGTCTGTCAGCCACAAACTGGTATCAACCTGAACGTAGGTGCCGCCATCCGCTATCTTGTTCGTTCTTCCAGCATCTGTAAAAATATTCCCATCGGTATTCACATAGAGAAAATCGCCGGGCAGAGCAACGATATCTCCAGAGCTATTGACCAGGTGACCTGTTAAATTGATCGAATATCCGTCGTCAGGATTGGCCAGATAGATATATTTCGACAATATCTGTTTATCCCCGATACCATCATTATCAGTATCCTTCAGAGCTCTGGATCCATCCGGTTTCAGCAGAAAGCCATACTGATCAAGAGGTAGTTGCTTGCCAAGAGAAAAACGCCAGTCAAGATAGGTTTCATCTGTCGCATCGTTGGTATCGCCAGTATCCTCAACTTCAAAAAAATAATCGATCAAAGGTGAAAAATCCGATTTTTTGGTGGCAATGGGGTCCATTTCGTCGCCTGTTCCGGCCAGAATGTATCGTTTCACACAGCCGGTAACAATGCCATTGTCGATGTTGCCCTTTTTTATGTCAGTGACAACCGGCGCATAAAATATTGGCCGCGCATGGTCCGGATCCGGCTGATACAGCCTGGTCACATGCGGATCCCACGCTTCGCCGTTCTTACTGTTCAAGCCATCAAGACGCCAAATGGCGCCACTGGTATCACCAAAATATCCGACCTCAATAAAATTATACCTGTCGCTGTAATCAACGGGTGTGCCATCCGGCAACTTGGCCAGATTGGTTCGATAATCAACAATATGACCTGTATTATCAACCAGATAAGGGATAAGGGTTACCCGTCCGGGAATAGTATTTGCCCCGGAACCGACGGTTATTTCCTTTAACAGTGTTCCATCAGCGGCCTTGACGATGAAAATCCTGTTACCGATATCAGCAACGGGTGAATATCCTCCTCCGAAAACCAGAACGGATTGCTTAACCCCTGCTATTTCTATGCGTGCAACTTCCGGCCTGGACCAGGTCTTTCCCAGATTGGGATCACTGAATTCCCACATCGGTTGCGGATCATCGGGATCAGTCACATCAAGGGCGACATAATGATTGCCACCTTTGCGCTGCCCGGCAACCAACATGGTTTTCCAACCGCTGCCGTCCAGGCCATTCGAGGTATCAACCTCGCTCGCCATAATGGTAAGGTCCATGGTGAACCGGTGTCCCTCTTTAATTTCCTGTAATTTCGGCAGGACAAAGGAAGGAATATAGCCCCATTTTTCACGACCACCCGTCAACGCTGCACCTGATTCACCGGAGGTAATCGCCTCGATCATGCCGCCATTGGTTCCCAAGTAAACCATTC